>JAIENF010000515.1 GCA_019751575.1 Burkholderiales bacterium | reverse complement strand
TGCCGAGGCAGACCGCGAGCATTTCGACGGCAGGACCTCGGAGTGATGACGCAGGGTCAGTCGTCCCCGATGAGCCTGGACTCGCGCAGCAGGGCACCGATCTGGGTCTTGTCGAGTTCCTTCATCAGGATGTTGCGCAGGAAGGCGGGGCCCGGGATGTCGATCGCCTTGCCGTCCCGCAGGCAGGCGGATGCAGCCAGGAGCATGCGGATGTCGTAGGTGGAGTTGAACACCTCCGGCACGCCGCGTTCGACACCGAGCAGCGTGTAGACCGCCTCCATCGGCGTGCGTACCGAGTACTCGGTGGTGAAGATGCAGTCGTGCTGCCTGGATTCGGCGAACTGGCCGATGAAGGCAAAGTTGACCGAACCGGCCGGGACCACGTCCGGGCGATCGCCGGCCCGGCGCGGCATGAAGAACGCCGTGACGTACGGCATCATGACCGGCACCGTCCTGGCACCGGTGGCAGCCAGTTCCGGGATGTCCTCGACGGGCACGCCCATGTGGTAGAGCCATTCCCGGGTGATCTCCTCGCCCGTGCAGTCCTGCAGGGGCTTCTTCACGTAGTCACCCGGCTTCTCGACGAACAGCCCGTAGATCCAGACCACGACCTGGTCCTGGGGCTGGGCCTTGAAGTGCGGTTGCCGGTTCACCGTCCAGCTCAGGAGCCACGCGGAGTCCTTTGCCGTCACGATGCCGCCGGTGACGACCTTGCCGCTGAACGGATCGCGCCGGGCGATCCTGGCGATGTACTTCGGGATGCGCGGGTCGAGCGTGGTGACGGTCGCCGACTCCCACTTCGTTTCGGGGATGTGCGCGCCGAACACGTCGGGTCGTCCGAACGCCGGATCCTTCGCGGCGATGCGCCGCCACAGGTCCCAGGCCGGCGCCGGGCCCACGTCGAGCTTCGCCGGCGTGTGGTGGTCGCCGTCGTCGGAGTTCTCGGTGAGCGAGCCGATGGTCATGAACAGCAGGTCGTCGGGGCCGAGGTCCACGCCGCCTTCGGCGCCCTGGCTCTGCCAGTGGATGCGGGTGGCCTGCTTGCGGCCGGGGGCGATGTCGAAATCGACGTCGGTGACCACCGTGTCGTACCGGAACACCACCCCATGGCCGATCAGCCATTCGACCAGCGGCAGCACCAGCGACTCGTACTGGTTGAAGCGGGTGAACTTCAGCGTGGAGAAGTCCGGCATGCCGGCGATCTGGTGGATGAACCGGTGCAGGTACAGCTTCATCTCCAGTGCCGAGTGCCATTGCTCGAAGGCGAACATGGTGCGCCAGTACAGCCAGAAATTGCTGCCGAGGAACTCCTCCCCGAACACCTCGTCGACGCGCCTGTCCTCCATGTCTTCACGGGTCGCCAGGAACAGCTTCAGGATTTCCTTCTGCGCCCGTTCCCCGAGCGTGAACAGGCCGTCGGTATGCGCATCCTCGCCCCGATTCACCGTGGCGCGCTGCAAGGAGCGGTTGGGGTCGTCCTTGTCGAGCCGGTAGAACTCGTCGAGCACGCTGGCGCCCTCGACCTCCAGCGAGGGGATCGACCGGTACAGGTCCCACAGGCACTCGAAGTGCTCTTCCATCTCGCGCCCGCCGCGGATCACGAACCCCTTTTCCGGCACCTTCGTTCCATCGAGCGCGCCGCCGGGCAACAGTTGCCGTTCCAGGATGGTTATCCGGTTGCCCGGCATCTGCCCATCACGGACCAGGAAGGCCGCGCCCGCCAGTGACGCGAGACCCGAGCCGACGAACCAGGCTGTCTTGTCATCCACGCCGTCGGGCTTGCGCGGGCGGGCGAAGGCTTCGTAATTGCCGCTGCTGTAGTACATGAGGCTCCCCTTGTTCGGCTCGATGCACGCGGTCGCCGGGCGCCGGTGCGCGAAGGCGGCGATCAGGCCGCGAGGGCCGGGTAATCGGTGTAGCCCCGGGCGCCGGGCACGTAGAAGGTGGCCTCGTCCGGTGCATTGAGCGGGGCGTCCTTGCGCATGCGCGCGACGAGGTCTGGGTTGGCCAGGAACGGACGCCCGAAGGCGACCAGGTCGCCCCGCTTGTCGAGCAGGGCCTGCTCGGCACTGGCGCGGTCGAAACCGCCGGACAGGATGAACAGTCCGTTGAAGCCCGCGCGCAGCTTCAGCTTGAAGTCTGCGGGCACCGGCGGCGCACCCATCGACGAATGATCTACGAGGTGCAGGTACAGCAGCCCCAGCGTGGAGAGCGAGTGGGCCAGCATGAGGTACTGCGCCTCGACCTCGGGGAACGCGCCGGTGCCGTTGAACACGCCATAGGGCGACAGCCTGATGCCGACCCGGTCGCGGCCGATGGCAGCAATCGTGGCGCGCGCGATCTCGAGCGCGAGGCGGTTGCGGCGTTCGATGCTGCCGCCATAGCCGTCGCTGCGCAGGTTGACCAGCGGGTTCAGGAACT
The DNA here is from genome assembly GCA_019751575.1 of Burkholderiales bacterium. GTDB lineage: Bacteria > Pseudomonadota > Gammaproteobacteria > Burkholderiales > CAIKXV01 > CAIKXV01. The sequence goes on along the minus strand of JAIENF010000515.1, from coordinate 7,887 downwards.
GCTCGATCAGGTAGCCGTTGGCGCCGTGCAGTTCGACGCCGTCGAAGCCGGCATCGACAGCCAGCTTCGCGGCAGCCACGTGCTCGTCGATGACCGTTTCAAGGTCGTCTCCGGTCATCGCGCGGGGCGGGCTGTGCGGCTGCATGCCCTGGGTGTCGGTGTACATCTCGCCCGGGCAGGCCACGGTGCCGGGCCCGAGCACCTCGGCGCCGTCCGGCAGGTTGTCGACATGCGCCACGCGCCCGCAGTGCATGAACTGCACGAAGATCCTGCCGCCCCGCTGGTGGACGGCAGTGGTGGTCGCCTTCCATGCTTGCGCCTGCGCCGCGTCGTAAAGACCGGGAATGCGCGGGTAGCCGAGGCCGTCGGGACTGGGAGAGGTGCCCTCGGTGATGATCAGGCCGGCCGTCGCGCGCTGGCCGTAGTACTCGGCCATCAGTGCATTCGGCAAGTGCTCGGGCGTGGCACGGCTTCGTGTCAGGGGGGCCATCACCATTCGATTCGCGAGTTGCAGCGAGCGGGCGGAAAACGTGTCGAAGAGCATCGGCAGAACTCCAGGTAGCAAGGGGTCGGGGACATGCAGGCTGCGCGCGAGGTCGCGCACGGGTCTGTTCGCTGGCGAACACGGACGGCAAGCCGGTGTGTGGCCTGCCGCACCGACCACGGCGCGCGCGTCGCCTGCCCTCTCGCAAGGAGTGGCCCATGACCCCTGGCGCCCCCTTCAATCGCCGCATCGTCCTGGCGTCCAGGCCGCGCGGCTGAAGCGCTGCACCGTGGCGGGCATCGCGGGCGGTACTGAAAAATGCCGATGTGTCATCGACGAACCGGGCTGCGATGCCTGCATCGACCACCGCGAGGGCCCGATCGACTCGGCCTGCTGGAGGGCAGGAACCGCGGCAAGCGGGTCATCCAGGTCGAGCCCGGATGAAGGGTGCGCCCACCGGCTGCAGCACGGCCTCGACCGGCCGCCTGAGGGACAACGGCATCGCCGGCCCGCGGCCGAAGCGCACCACCAGGTCGGGGCGCCCTTCGCCCAGTCCGAAGGCCGTCGCGAATTGCGGCCGCACGGCACCGACTTCGACCGGCTGGTTGATGAAGGCATTGCGGATGCCCAGCGCCGTGGCCTGCAGCGCAAAGCGCTCGTAGCAGCGACCCGCCTCGATCCAGTGCGCCCTGTCGCTGGATTCCGAGACGAACACGGCGATGCCCGCCGAGCTGCGCACCTGCGCGGCATAGCGCTTGTTCTCGGATCCGGGCGTGAAGAACAGATCCATCAACCGGCTGCCCAGCCAGCGCGGCATCGTCGGATTGCCCGCCAGACCCGCGAACAGGCCGTCACCGCGCTGCAGGGCTTCGGCGGCACTGAAGCGGATCCAGGCCTTCAACTCGGCGACGAAGGCGGGGTCGCTCATCTGGGTGGTGTTGGCCGCCACCACGTACTCCAGGATCTTCTCCCTGTCCGGCGCAGCGGTCAGCAGCACGATGCGCACGCCCTGGCCGGTGCCCGCTTGTTCGAGCAGGGCGAGTTCATCGTTCGGGATCGGCAGGCCGTCATAGTCGCCCCGGGTGCACTGCCGTTGCGCGATCGCCTGGAACAGCGGCGAAGCCACGGCGCGCGTCGAAGCCAGACCCACTTCGATCGCGCCGTCGCCACCGGGATCGAACCGGACGTCGGCCTGCAGGCCATGGGCAAGGGCCGCATGCACCAGGTTCTCCGCGGCACAACCCAGCGACGCGAACAGGTGGTGGTCGTCCGGATCGACCGCCGGGCAGCGCCGCGCCAGGTCCGGTGCGATCACGATGGACTGCGGCCGGATCTCGAAGCGCCAGCACTGGGTGTTGTGGCTCGAGGGTGCAAGCGCCGCCAGCCGGACCAGCTCCTGCAGCGGCGGGCCGGCTTCACCCGTGGCCAGGAAGACGGGGCTGCGCTGGGCGATGGCCGCGTCCTGCCGCGCGTCGGTCGTCGAGCAGGCCAGGATGCCGGGTGAGAGCATCGCGGCCGAGGCAGCGCTCAGCATGTCCCTCCTGCGCATAAGCAGGGCACCCTGCGAGGTCGGGAGCCGGTGGACGGGTTCGCGACGGTTCGACGCTCTGCGGGCTGTCCATCGGGCGGGGCATGCACTGTCGTTGCAGATCGTGGCGGGACTCGCGAACACGCTACCATCGCTTGCGCATCGTCATCCGTGCGCCATCGCGCATAGCCGAACGTCATCCAGGGCAGCCTTCCCATGCGAATCGACATCCCCCCTGCCACCACCGGACACCGGCCGGCTTCAGCGGACCGCCGCCGCGCCCTGGCGGCGCTGGCGATCGCCGCGACCGCCGGACTCGCCCTCTCCGGCTGCGACGACCAGCCGGCCCTGGCCGCCGATGCGGTCAGCCTCGAGGTGGCCCGGTCAGAGCTCGAGGCCGGGCGTGCGCTGCTGATCGACATCCGCGAACCCGAGGAACATGCGACCGGCGTCGCGCCTGGTGCGCGGCTGGTGCCGATGCGCCAGCTCGGCGCCCGGCTGTCCGAGGTTCCCGCCGATCCCGCGCAGCCGGTGCTGCTGATCTGCCACACGCAGAGCCGGTCCAGCGCGACCCTGCGCGCGCTGCGCGAGCGCGGTTACGGCAACGTGCGCTACGTGCATGGCGGCATGAGCGAATGGAGCCGCCGCGGGTGGCCGCTGGTCAAGCCTTCTCCACGGCCGGGCGCCTGAGGCACGGCCACCCGGTAGACTTGTCGAGCCGAAACCCTGGAACCGCCTTGAAGATCGCCACCTGGAACGTCAACTCCCTGAACGTGCGCCTGCCGCATGTGCTCGACTGGCTGGCCACGCACCAGCCCGACGCGCTGTGCCTGCAGGAGACCAAGCTCGACGACCCGAAGTTCCCGGTCGAGGCGATCGAAGCCGCGGGCTACAAGGTCGTGTTCTCCGGGCAGAAGACCTACAACGGCGTGGCGATCCTTTCGCGCAGCATGCCGACGGACGTGGTGATGGGCATCCCCGGCTTCGACGATCCGCAGAAGCGGGTGATCTCGGCGACCGTGGAGGGCGTGCGCCTGGTCTGCGCGTACGTCCCCAACGGCGAATCGGTCGAGTCGGCGAAGTATCCTTACAAGCTCGACTGGCTGGCGCGCTTCACTGCATGGCTGCAGCAGGAACTGGTGGTGCATCCGTCGCTCGCCGTGCTTGGCGACTACAACATCGCGCCCGATGACCGCGACGTGCACGACCCTGCGGCCTGGGCCGGCAAGGTGCTGTGCAGCGAACCGGAACGCCATGCGTTCCAGGGGCTGGTCGGGCTGGGCCTGGCCGATTCGTTCCGGATGTTCGAACAGCCGGAGCGCAGCTGGAGCTGGTGGGACTACCGGATGAACATGTTCCGCCGCAAGCTGGGGCTGCGCATCGACCATGTGCTGCTGTCACGGCCGCTGGCCGCACGCTGCACCGGCTGTACCATCGACGTCGCACCGCGCGCGGCGGAGCGGCCATCCGACCATGCACCGGTAGTCTGCGAACTCGCCTGAGGCACGGACTGGAGCGACGCGCCTTCAGTTTTCCGCAGGGTGTCCGAAAGCAGGATGACTACGCTGGATTCCCCTGCCCCGGAGCTTCGATGAACGCCGAGCACGCCATCGCCACGCTGGGTTTCCGCCGCTGGTATGAACGACAGCTGCTGGAAAGCCACGCCTGCCTCGTCACCTGCTTCCTGTGCATCCTGCTTCTCGCGGTCTGCCTGGAAGGCGCGATGCCCCGGCCCGGCATGGGCGGCACGCTCGGATCGCTGCTGATCGCGATGGCCTCTGCCGCCTGTGCCGCATGGTCGTGGAACCACTATCGCGTCGTGTTCAGCCGTGCCGAGCGCTATGGCAACGTCGCCCACTGCGAGCATTGCGGCACCTATGCGAAATTCGAAGTCGAGCGCGCGCGGGCCGGCGAACGCGTCGGGGAACCCGTGCTGAAGGTACGCTGCCGGCATTGCAACCATCGCTGGTCGATGCCGGACGCCCAGCAGCAGCCACCCCGCTTCCTCAATCGATGAGTTCGTACGCCGGCAGCGTCAGGAATTCGTTGTAGTCGCCGGTACACATCTTCTCGAACATCGCCGCTGCCTCGGGATAACGACCAGCGGCGTAGGCATCGTCGCCCAGGTAGGTCTTCACCTTCGGCAGCTCTTCCGCGACCAGCGCCTTCACCATCCCGGCGGTGACCTTTCGGCCATCGTCGAGCACGCCCTTCGGCGAGCGGATCCACTGCCAGATCTGCGACCGCGAGATCTCGGCGGTGGCGGCATCTTCCATCAGGTTGAACACCGGCACGCAGCCGTTGCCGGCCAGCCAGGCGCCCAGGTACTGGATGCCGACCGAGATGTTGTTGCGCAGGCCGGCCTCGGTGATCGGCGCCTCGGGACGGAAGTCGAGCAGGTCCTTCGCGCTGAAGTTCACGTCGGGCAACTGCTTGGTGTACTGGTTGGGCGTCGGCATGTACTGGTCGAACACGGCCTTCGCCACCGGCACCAGCGCCGGATGCGCGACCCAGGTGCCGTCGCAGCCGTCGGTCACCTCGCGCAGCTTGTCGGCGCGCACCTTCTCCATCGCCGCCTCGTTGGCGACCGGATCGTTCTTGATCGGGATCTGCGCCGCCATGCCGCCCATCGCGGGCGCACCGCGCCTGTGGCAGGTCTTGACCAGCGTCAGCGCGTAGGCGCGCAGGAACGGCGCGGTCATCGTCACCTGCGAACGGTCGGCGAGGCAGAAGTCGGTGTTGACCCGGAATTTCTTGATGCAGGAGAAGATGTAGTCCCAGCGGCCGATGTTCAGGCCGGCCGAATGGTCCTTCATCTCGTACAGGATCTCGTCCATCTCGAACGCGGCCGGGATGGTCTCGATCAGCACGGTGGCCTTGATCGAGCCATGCGGCACGCCGACTTCCTTCTGCGCCATCGTGAAGATGTCGTTCCACAGCCGCGCCTCGAGGTGCGACTCCATCTTCGGCAGGTAGAAGTACGGGCCCGACCCGCGCGCGAGCAGCTCCTTCGCGTTGTGGAAGAAGAACAGCGCGAAGTCGAAGATGCCGCCCGAGACCTCGGCGCCATCGACCCGCAGGTGCTTCTCGTTCATGTGCCAGCCGCGCGGGCGTGGCAGCAGCACCGCGGTCTTCTCGTTCAGCGCGTACTGCTTCTCGCCCTGGGTGAAGGTGATCGTCCGGCGCACCGCGTCGCGCAGGTTGATCTGCCCGTCGATCATCATGTCCCACTTGGGGCAGTTGGCGTCCTCGAAGTCGGCCATGAAGGTGGACGCGCCGCAGTTGAGCGCGTTGATCACCATCTTGCGGTCGGTCGGCCCGGTGATCTCGACGCGGCGGTCGAGCAGGTCGCGCGGTTGCGGCGCGATCGTCCAGTGCAGGTCGCGGATCGACTTCGTCTCCGGCAGGAAGTCGGGCAGCGCCCCGCCATCGAACGCCGCCTGGCGTGCGGCGCGTTTCGCCAGCAGGTCCTGGCGCCGCGCCTCGAAGCTGCGATGCAGCTTCGCGACGAATGCGAGCGCCTCCGGCGTCAGGATGGTCTCGAATCCGGGGAGGATGTCGCCACGGACCTCGATGCCTGCGGGAAACGGTGTGCTCATGGACGGACTCGCGTGTCGGTTGGCCGGGAAACGGCGGACCGACAGCCTAGCGGAGCGCCCCGCTGCTTGCAACGCGCTGGTTCACAGGCGAAATTTCACAGGCCCGGACGGTCTCAGCCCGCAGCCGCCGACTTCTCTTCCAGCCCGAGTTCCTGGATCTTGCGGGTCAGCGTGTTGCGTCCGAGCCCGAGCAGCGTGGCCGCTTCGATCCGCCGGCCGCCGGTGTGCTGCAGGGCCTTGACGATCAGCGTGCGCTCGAAGTCGCGCGACAGCTGGTCGATGATGCCGTGCTCGCCACGGCCGAACGACTGTTCGACTTCGCGCTCGAGGGCCAGCAGCCAGTTCTGGTCCGCACTGGCAGCGGTCTCGCCACGCAGCTCCGGCGGCAGGTCGTTGACCTCGACGTTCATGCCCGGGGCCATCACGGTCAGCCAGTGGCACAGGTTCTCGAGCTGGCGCACGTTGCCCGGCAGGTCCTGCGCGGACAGGTGGCGCAGCGCGGCCTCGGACAGTCGCTTCGGCTCGACGCCCAGGTCGCGCGCGCTCTTCAACAGGAAGAACTTCGCCAGCAGCGGGATGTCCTCGCGCCGCTCGCGCATCGGCGGCAGGCGCAGCCGGATCACGTTCAGCCGGTGGTACAGGTCTTCGCGGAACAGGCCCTGCTTCACCCGCTGCTCGAGGTCCTGGTGGGTGGCCGCGATCACGCGCACGTTGGCCTTGATCGGCTGGTGGCCGCCGACGCGGTAGAACTGCCCGTCGGACAGCACGCGCAGCAGCCGCGTCTGCAGTTCGGACGGCATGTCGCCGATCTCGTCGAGGAACAGCGTGCCTGCGTCGGCCTGCTCGAAGCGGCCGCGGCGCATCGCCTGCGCGCCGGTGAACGAGCCGCGCTCGTGGCCGAACAGTTCCGACTCGAGCAGGTCCTTCGGGATCGCCGCGGTGTTGATCGCGATGAACGGCTTGGTGGAGCGCGGGCTGTGCCGGTGCAGTGCCCGCGCGACCAGTTCCTTGCCGCTGCCCGACTCGCCGGTGATCAGCACGGTGGCATGCGACTGCGCGAGGCGGCCGATCGCACGGAACACCTCCTGCATCGACGGCGCCTGGCCGAGGATCTCGGGGGCGGCCGTCGTCTCTTCCGCGCTCTCGGTCTGGCGCATGCTCTCGTCGATCGCGCGCCGGATCAGCTCGACCGCATGGTTCACGTCGAACGGCTTGGGCAGGTACTCGAACGCGCCGCCCTGGAACGCGGCGACGGCGCTCTCGAGGTCGGAGTAGGCGGTCATCACGATCACCGGCACCTCCGGATGCTCGGCCTTGATCCGCTGCAGCAGGTCCAGGCCCGATGCGCCCGGCATGCGGATGTCGCTGACCACCACCTGCGGCACGGCGCTGTTGAGCGCGGTCAACGCCTCCTGGGCCGAGGCGAAGCTCTTGAACTCGATGTTCTCGCGCGTGAGCGCCTTCTCGAACACCCAGCGGATCGACTTGTCGTCGTCGATGACCCAGACAGGTTTCATGGTCTATTCACTTCGCTGCGATGGAGTGGGAGGGAGACTGTGCAGCGGGGTCGCCGCGCGGCGGCGCGCCGGGGTCTTCGCCGATCGGAAGGGTCACCGTGAAGCAGGTACGACCCGGCATGCTGTCGAACTCGATGGTGCCGTGGTGCTGGTTGACGAACGTCTGCGCCAGGGTCAGCCCCAGCCCGCTGCCCCCTTCGCGCGCGGACACCAGCGGATAGAACACACGCTCGCGCACCGAGTCGGGAATGCCGGGCCCGTCGTCGATCACCTGCAGCGTGATCGCCTGACGGTAGCGGCGGCGGGCCAGCGTGACCGAGCGCGCGATGCGGGTACGCAGGACGATCTGGCCGTGGCCATTCATCGCCTGCGCGGCATTGCGCACGATGTTGAGCACCGCCTGCAGTATCTGCTCGCGGTCGCCGGTGATCATCGGCAGGCTGGTGTCGTAGTCGCGCTTCACGGCCAGGCCTTCGGGATACTCGGCCAGCATCACGCTGCGCACGCGCTCGATCACCTCGTGGATGTTGAGCGCGCACACCTGCGGCAACCGGTGCGGCGTGAGCATGCGGTCCATCAGCGACTGCAGGCGGTCGGCCTCGTGCATCACCACGCGCGTGTACTCGCGCAGGTCGGCACGGTCGAGATAGGCTTCGCTGAGCCCGGTAAAGCGCGACAGGTCGCGGCGGATGGTCGCGCGCCGTTCGCCGGCCAGGGCGTTCCCCTGCGCCAGCGCGGGCAGATAAACGTCCAACGCCC
>JAIENF010000073.1 GCA_019751575.1 Burkholderiales bacterium | reverse complement strand
GGCGTCGACGATCGCCGGCATTGCCGCGCCGCCCGGGCCGGTCAGCCGGTGCGCGAGCGCATCGGTGTCGACCAGGGCGGCCCCGTGCTGGACGAACAGCCCGGCCGCCGTCGACTTTCCGCTGCCGATGCCGCCGGTCAGTCCGACCACCAGCAGGCCGGGCTTGCGCGCGCGGGCGGTCGGTTCGGTGGCAGTCCCGGCCAATCGCGCTCAGCCCAGCAGTTTCAGGTACCCGGCGATGATCGAATCGCCCCAGACCAGCGCGACGACACCGGCGATGACCAGGTACGGGCCGAACGGCATCGGCACGCTGCGGCCCCGGCGTGCCGCGGCGATCAGGGCGATGCCGATCACTGCGCCGGCCAGCGAGGACAGCAGGATCACCAGGGGCAATGCCTGCCAGCCCAGCCATGCGCCGATGGCGGCGAGCAGCTTGAAGTCGCCATAGCCCATGCCCTCCTTGCCGGTGGCCAGCTTGAACGCCCAGTAGACCGCCCACAGGGCGAGATAGCCGGCCGCCGCACCCACCACCGCCTCCTGGAGCGGCGCGAAGACGCCCCAGATGTTGACCAGGAGCCCGGCCCAGAGCAGTGGCAGCGTCAGTCCGTCGGGCAGCAACTGGGTGTCGAAGTCGATCAGCGCCAGCGCCAGCATCGTCGCGCAGAATCCGAAGGCGAACACGGCTGTCGGCCCGAAGCCGTAGTGCCAGGCAAGGAAGCCGGCGATGGCGCCGGTCGCCAGTTCGACCAGCGGGTAGCGCATCGGGATCGACACGCCGCAGGCCGCGCAGCGGCCGCGCAGCGCGATCCAGCTGACCAGCGGCAGGTTCTGCAGCGCGCTGATCTGCGCGTTGCAGGACGGGCAGTGGGAACGGGGCTTCGCGAGGTTGAAGGCGGGCCCGGACTCGGGCTCGCTGCCGGCGAGCTCGGCGCACTGCGCCGCCCACTCGCGTTCCATCATCTTCGGCAACCGGTGGACCACCACGTTCAGGAAGCTGCCGATCGCCAGCCCGAACAGCACGGCGACGCCGATCCAGAGCGCGGGCTCGCTGCGCAGCAGCTCGGTCACGTCGTTCATGGCGCGACGGGTCGGATCAGACCACCTGGCCCATCTTGAAGATCGGCAGGTACATGGCGATCACCATGCCGCCGATCAGCGTGCCCAGCACGACCATGATGATCGGCTCCATCAGGCTCGCCATGGCGTCGACCGCGTCGTCGACCTCGGCCTCGTAGAAGTCGGCCACCTTCGACAGCATGCTGTCGAGTGCGCCGGATTCCTCGCCGATGGCGACCATCTGGATGACCATGTTCGGGAAGACGTCCACGCCCTGCATCGATACCGTCAGGCTGGTGCCGGTGGAGATTTCCTGCTGGATGCGCTTGGTCGCCTGCATGTAGACCGCGTTGCCCGCCGCCCCAGCCACTGAACCGAGCGCTTCGACCAGCGGCACGCCGGCGGCGAACATCGTGGAAAGCGTCCGCGCCCAGCGCGCGATCGACGCCTTCTGGATGATCTCGCCGAACACGGGCACCTTCAGCATCAGGCGGTCGATCCCGTTGCGCATCGCCTCGGACTTCTTGTACGCAACGCCGAAGCCGTATCCGGCGGCGCCCACCAGGCCGAAGATCGCCCACCAGTAGGCGACGAAGAAGTCGGAGATCGACATCACGATCAGCGTCGGTGCCGGCAGTTCCGCGCCGAAGCTCGAGAACACCTGCTTGAACGAGGGGATCACGAAGATCATGATGATCGCGGTGATGACGAACGCGACCACGATGATGGAGATCGGGTAGAACAGGGCGGACTTGATCTTGCCCTTGATCGCGAGGATCTTTTCCTTGTAGGTCGCCAGGCGGTCGAGCAGCGAATCGAGGATGCCCGCCTGCTCGCCCGCGGCAACCAGGTTGCAGAACAGGTCGTCGAACTGGTCGGGGAACTTGCGGAAGGCCTGGTTCAGGCTCGAGCCGGTCTCGACGTCGGTCTTGATCGCCATCAGCACCTTCTGCACCGACGGGTTCGAATGGCCCTTGCCGACGATGTCGAATGCCTGCAGCAGCGGCACGCCTGCCTTCATCATCACCGCGAGCTGGCGGGTGAAGATGGTGATGTCCTTCTCGGTGATCTTGCGCCCGGAACCGACCCGCTGCTTCTTGACCTTGACGAACGACAGCCCCTGGCGGCGCAGCTGGGCGATCACCACGTTCTCGCCGTTCGCGCGCATTTCGCCGCGCACGGCCTTGCCGCTCTTGTCCTGTCCTGCCCATGAGTACAGGTAGTCCTGGACGTCCTTCTTGCGGCCCTGGGTGATCGTTGTGGCCATCGACTGCGCTCCGCCTGGTGCGAGAACCGGGGTAAGGTACTACATCGATACTGCTTCCTAAACCCCGGTTTGTAAAGGCTCACTGGCCGCCGGGGGCGACTTCCGCCGGTCAGCCGCTGCGGTCCAGCGGCATGTCCGGTGATCCACCGTCCACCCGCGGGTGGACGCGAACCGAACGGATCGAGCGTTCCTGCGTCTGCACCACTTCGAGCGGGTGTCCGGCGATCTTCACCGTGGTGCCCGGCTCGGGCAGTTCACGCAGGTACTCCACAATCAGTCCGTTCAGCGTTTTCGGACCATCCAGCGGCAACTTGAGGCCGAGTTTCCGGTTCAGGCTGCGCAGCGTGGCGCTGCCTTCGACGAGGACGCTGCCGTCCTCGCTGTGCAACAGGGAGTCCCCGCGGCCGGGTGCCGTCGTGGTGAACTCGCCGACCAGTTCCTCCAGGATGTCTTCCAGCGTCACCAGGCCCTGCAGTTCGCCGTATTCGTCCACGATAAGGCCGATGCGTTCATGCTGCTCCTGGAAGTTCGCGAGCTGGGTGAACAGCGCGGTGCCGCCAGGCACGAAATACGGCTGGGCGAGCAGCGCCTCGATGTCCTCGGCCTCGGCGAGCCTCCCCTGCCGGACCAGTGACAGCGCCCGGCGCACATGCAGGATGCCGACCACGTTGTTGAGGTCGCTGCGGCAGACCACCAGCCGGGTGTGGTAGCAGGTCGCGATTTCCGCGAGGAGCTGTTCCGGCGGTGAGTCGAGGTCCAGCCACTCGACCTGCCCGCGCGGGATCATCACGTCGTCGACCGTCACCCGCTCGAGCTCGAACAGGTTGACCAGGATGCTCCGGTGCTTCTGCGGGATGTACTGCCCGCCCTCGAGGACGAGCGTGCGCAGCTCCTCCGGCGTCATCTGGTGGGCGCCTTCGTCCCTGGGCTTGAGGCGCAGCGTCCAGAGGATGGTCTGCACGAACAGGTTGACGAACCAGACGATCGGCCAGGCCACCCGCAGCAGCGGGGTCAGCACGTAGGACGATGCGAGCGCGATGCGCTCAGGGTAGGTCGCGCCGATGATCTTCGGCGTGATTTCGGCCAGGACCAGGATGCAGAACGTCACTCCGGCACTGCCGATCCAGAGGGCCCACTCGTTCTCGCCCAGGGTGCGGAACATGATCACCGTGAACAGCGCGGCCGACAGGCTGTTGAAGAAGTTGTTTCCCAGCAGGACCACGCCGAGCAGCCGGTCGGTGCGGTCGAGCAGGGCGGCTGCCATCATCGCGCCGCGGTTGCCGGTGCTGACGAGGTGGCGCAGCCGGTAGCGGTTGAGCGCCATCATGCTGGTTTCGGCGATCGAGAAGAATCCGGACACCAGCAGCAGGAAGAACAGCGCGATGAGCAGCGTCTGCAAGGGGATGTCGTTCAAGGGCCACCGGGGCGTGTAATGGAACGGTCAGTTTGACGGACGGCGCCCGGGCGGGCGCGTGCCCGGTTCAGCGGCCCAGCAACACCTCGACGACCACCCGCGTGCCGAGGTAGGCGACCAGCAGCACTCCGAATCCCCAGAGGGTCCAGCGCAGCGCGATGCGACCGCGCCACCCGAACAGGAAGCGCCCGACCAGCAGGGCCGCGAAGATCGTCCAGGAGATCAGCGTGAACACATTCTTGTGGGTGAAGGTCAGCGGCATCCCGAACAGTTCTTCCGAGAACAGCAGCCCGCTGAGCACGGTCGCCGACAGCAGCACGAAGCCGGCGACGATGATCCGGAACAGCATGGTTTCCATCGTCAGCAACGGCGGCAGGCCGGCGAGGACGGGCGGCAGTGCGCCGGTGCGCAACTTGCGGTCGAGCGCGGACAGCAGCAGCGCGTGCAGTGCCGCGATGGTCAGCAGGCCGTATGCAAGCAGCGCGACAATCACGTGCGCAGTGAGCATCGCCACCCCGGCGTTCGGCATCGGATGGTCGGTGCCCGGCACGGCCGGGGCCAGCGCGCACACGGCGGCTACCGGAAACACCAGCAGCTGCAGTCCGCGCAGGTTGTAGAAGAAGTTTCCGAGCCAGTGGATGATCACGGTGACCATGACGATCGCCGACATCGCGACCCCGACCCCGAGGAACACCTTGCCGTCGCGGAACACGGCCAGCCCGACGCTCCAGGCATGCAGCAGCACGATCGCCGCGACGATCGCCTGTTCACCCCAGGCAGGGTGCCATCGGGTGGGCAGTTCGATCATCTGGCCACCCGACGGCTGTGGTCGGGGCGCGCGCCGGCGGGTCAACCGTTGACCGAGGTATGCGGCGAATGCGCCATAGGCTAGCGCGCTCAACAGATACGGTAGACTTCCGGACATGATTCGAGTCTACACGAACGACCTTTCGCGTCGGCAGCCACCTGTCGGCAACACCCCGGGCACCACTCCGGGCACTACCCCGCACAGGGTGGCGGCAACGCCGGTCGATGGCCGCGCGGTCCGCCGCCCCGGAGGCCGGCTGCGGCGCCGGTCCGGGCCGCAGGAGGCACGATGCTCGAATCCCTGACCGAAAGGCTGTCCCGGGTCGTCAAGTCGCTGAAAGGCGAGGCGAGGATCACCGAGTCGAACATCGCCGATGCGCTGCGCGAGGTGCGGCTGGCGCTGCTGGATGCCGACGTCGCGCTGCCGGTCGCGAAGGACTTCATCGCGCGGGTGCGCGAGAAGGCCCTCGGCCAGGACGTGATGACCAGCCTGACCCCCGGCCAGGCGGTGGTCGGCATCGTCCATCGCGAACTGGTCGCGCTGATGGGCGAGGCCGGCGTCGGGCTCGACCTCGCGGTACAGCCGCCCGCCGTGCTGCTGATGGCCGGCCTCCAGGGTTCGGGCAAGACCACGTCGTCGGGCAAGCTGGCAAAGCTGCTGCTGTCGCAGAAGAAGAAGGTGCTGCTCTGCTCGGCCGACGTCTATCGCCCGGCGGCGATCGAGCAGCTGCGCACGCTGGCGAAGCAGGTCGAGGCAGGATTCTACGAGGCGCCGGCCGACGCGAAGCCGGTCGACATCGCGCTGGGCGCGCTCGACCATGCGAAGCGCCACTACTTCGACGTGCTGATCGTCGACACCGCCGGCCGCCTGTCGATCGACGAGGCGATGATGGACGAGATCCGCGCGCTGCATGCCGCGGTCACGCCGGTCGAGACGTTGTTCGTGGTCGACGCGATGCAGGGCCAGGACGCGGTGAACGTCGCGCGTGCGTTCGGCGAGGCGCTGCCGCTGACCGGCGTCATCCTGACCAAGCTCGATGGCGATTCCCGCGGCGGCGCGGCGCTGTCGGTGCGCGCCGTCACCGGCAAGCCGATCAAGTTCGTCGGCGTCGGCGAAAAGCTGGCCGGCCTCGAGGCGTTCCACCCCGAGCGCATGGCCTCGCGCATCCTCGGCATGGGCGACGTGCTGTCGCTGATCGAGGACGCGCAGAAGAACGTCGACGTCGCCGAGGCGCAGAAGTTCGCGCAGAAGATGAAGTCCGGCAAGGGCTTCGACCTGGAAGACTTCCGCCAGCAGATCGGCCAGATGAAGAAGATGGGTGGCCTGACCTCGCTGCTCGACAAGCTGCCCGGCGACCTCGCGAAGATGGCCCAGGGTGCCAAGGTCGACGACAAGATGATCCTGCGCCAGGAAGCGATCATCCTGTCGATGACGCCTGCCGAGCGGGCGAAGCCCGAGCTCCTGAAGGCCTCGCGCAAGCGGCGCATCGCGGCCGGTGCGGGCGTCAGCGTGCAGCAGGTGAACCAGCTGCTGAACCAGTTCGAGTCGGCGCAGAAGATGATGAAGATGGTCAGCAAGGGCGGCATGGCGAAGATGATGCGCGGCATGAAGGGCATGCTGCCGGGCATGCGATGAGCGCGCCGCCGGCGCAGCAGCCTGGCGGCGAAGGGCCGGAAGCGGGGGGCGGCCAACGCAGCTATCGCTACTACGACCTGGTGATGGCCGGGTTTGTCTGCGTGCTGCTCTGCTCGAACCTGATCGGGCCCGCCAAGGTGGCCGAACTCGACCTGCCGCTGATCGGCACCTTCGCCTTCGGGGCGGGCGTGCTGTTCTTCCCGATCTCGTATGTGTTCGGCGACATCCTGACCGAGGTCTATGGCTATGCGCGGGCGCGGCGCGTGGTCTGGGCCGGCTTCGCCGCGCTCGCCTTCGCGTCGTTCATGGCGTGGGTGGTGGTGCAACTGCCACCGGCTGCGGGATGGACCAACCAGCCCGCCTACGAGGCCATCTTCGGCGCCACGCCACGCATCGTCGTCGCTTCGCTGATCGCGTTCTGGGCGGGTGAGTTCGTCAATGCCTACGTGCTGGCGCGGATGAAGGTGCGGATGCAGGGCCGCGGGCTGTGGGCACGCATGCTCGGCTCGACCGGCGTCGGCCAGGGCGTCGATACGTTGATCTTCTACCCGGTCGCCTTCTACGGCGTCTGGTCGAATGAACTGCTGCTGGCGGTGATGGGCGCGAACTACCTGTTGAAGGTGGGCTGGGAGGTCGTCGCGCTGCCGGTCACCTATCGCGTGGTGAAGTGGTTGAAGCGGGTCGAGCACGAGGACTACTACGACCGCAGGACCGACTTCAACCCCTTCACACTCAAGACCTGACCCCGCGCATGGAACTTCCGGTGTCGCAGCGTGCGCTGGCGGTGCAGGCGCCGATCATCCCGGCCATCGCGCAGGCGATCCGCGAGCATCCGGGTACGCTGTCGCTCGGGCAGGGCGTGGTGTACTACCCGCCGCCGGCGTCGGTGTTCGAGGCCGTCGGTGCGCTCGGGCGCGATGCGGCGCTGAACAGGTACCAGGCCGTGCATGGCACCGATGCGCTGATCGAGGCGATCGCCGCCAAGCTGGCCGCGGACAACGGCATCCGGGTCGATGCCGGCCAGCGGGTGGTGGTCACCGCCGGCGGAAACATGGCCTTCCTCGACCTGATGATGGCGATCCTCGATCCGGGCAGCGAGGTGATACTGCCGCTGCCGTGGTACTTCAACCAGCAGATGGCGGTGACGCTGGTCGGCGGCGTGGCGATCGGCGTGCCGACCGATGCCGACTACCAGCTCGACGTCGACGCGATCGAGCGTGCGATCACGCCACGCACCCGGGCGATCGTCACCGTGTCGCCGAACAACCCGACCGGCGCCGTGTACTCGCGCGAATCGCTGGTCGCGGTGAACGCGCTGTGTGCCCGCCGTGGCCTCTACCATGTGAGCGACGAAGCCTACGAGTACTTCGTGCACGCGGGCGACGCGCCGTTCTCGCCCGGGTCGCTGCCGGGCGCGGGCGCGCATACCGTCTCGCTGTATTCGCTGTCCAAGGCCTATGGCTTCGCCAGCTGGCGCGTCGGCTACATGGTGATCCCGGCGCACCTCTATCCGGCGATCGCGAAGATCCAGGACACCAACCTGATCTGCCCGCCGGTGGTGTCGCAGCTGGCCGCGACCGCCGCGCTGGCCGAAGGGCGCGACTGGTGCATGCCGCGCATCGCGGTGCTGACCGAGGTGCGCGAGGCGGTGCTGGCCGCGCTGGCGCCCCTGGCACCGGAGGTCGTCGTGCCGCGCACGCGGGGTGCCTTCTACTGCCTGCTGCGGCTCGCGCAGCCTCAGGATTCGCTCGCGCTGGCGATGCGGCTGATCGCGGAGCATCGGGTCGCGGTGCTCCCGGGGATGGCGTTCGGCGTGGACGATCCTTGCCTGCTGCGGGTGTCGTATGGCGCGATCACCCGCGGCGAGGTGGTCGAGGCGATCGGGCGGCTGGTCGAGGGGTTGCAGGCGGCGGGCTGAGCGGGCGGGAGGTCGCCAAGCCGTCTTCAGAAACGACCGACGAAGGCCCGATCGATCCGGTCCTTCCACCGCCAGAGACGGCGGGCGAGCGCGTCGGCCAGCGCGGTGCCCAGGTAGTCCCGGCTCGCCGGGCCGCCGATCGCGATCCCGTTGCGGATGGCGATCGCGCTGCGTGGGCCGAGTGCCGCCAGGGCGAGGGCCTCGCGTTGCGGGATGAACGGGACCGGTGCCTCGCCAGCAATGCACCGGTACAGGTTCCCGGCGAGCGGCGGTCCCTGGCGCACCGCATGGACGCCCGCCTTCGGTCGCGGGTGCTGCAGCACGGACGCGCAGTCTCCTGCGGCGAACACCGAGGGATGCGACACGCTGGCAAGCGTCGGCTCGACGGCGATGAAGCCCCGTGGATCCAGCGCGAGGCCGCTGCCCTGAAGCCAGGCTGGCGCCGTGGCCCCGGTCGCGAACAGCGCGAGGTCGGCAGGGATCCGGCGGCCGTTGCCGGTGACCAGCGCGCCCGGTTCCACCGATTCGATGCGGGTGTCCCGCAACAGCGTCACGCCGCGGTCGGCGCAGGCGCGTTCCAGCGCAGCGCCCACCCGCCGCGGCGCGGCGGGCATCAGCCGCTCGTCGCCGCACAGCAGGTTGACCCTCGCCTCGGCGTGGCGGCGCATCCGGAAGGCCAGTGCGAGGGACACCTCGATGCCTGCGAGCCCGGCGCCCACCACGCAAAGGTCGACCGGCCGCGGCCGCGCGTCATGCTCGGCGATGAAGTGGTCGAGCCGGTCGATCAGCATCGGGAACGGCTTGCACGGCGCGACCGTCATGCTGCCGCAATGGCCGGTGTCGACGGCATCGGCGAGTGCGGGCGCCAGATGGGGCGTGGCGCCGACGTCGATCGAAGCGACGTCGTAGGGCAGCACCGCGCCGTCCCCGAGCTGGATCGTCTGCTGCACGGGATCCAGCCCGACGGCCGCGGCCTGCACGAACCGGACACCCGATCGGCCTGCGAGCCGTTCGATGTCGATCAGGCATTCCTGCGCCCGGTAATGGCCGGCGATCACGCCCGGGACCATCCCCGAGTACGCCGTCTGCGCATCGGGGCTGACCAGCGTCACGTCGACCCTGTCGTGCCATCCATGCGCGGCCACGATCACCGGCAGGTGGCTGTGCCCTCCCCCGAGCAGGACCAGCCGGCGGCGCGAGGTCAAGTTTTCACCGTTGCGCGATGAAGCGGATGTCGCCGAACCACGCCGTCGCCTTCTCCCCCGTGTTGTCGGTGTCGGTCATCACGGCGATGCCCGACACCAGCGGCGCGTCGTAGCCGAACGCCTTGCGGAAGTCCTCTGCGAGGTTGCGGCGGTAGGTGATCCACTCGCCCACGCGTGCGCTGCCGCTCTCGACCACGATCATCCGGACGCGGTCGGTGTAGGCATTCGGGACGGTCGTGCCGACCGGCGACCGCGTGTCCCAGATGTAGTTGATCGCGGCGCGCGGCGGCAGCTGCCCGTAGATCGCGCGCGCCGCACGGTCGGCGAGCGAGATCGAGTTCGCGTCATGGGCGAAGGTGATGTACAGGCGTACCGGATAGTCGTCGCCGGCCTTGGTCTTCACGTCGGCCTTCGACAGCACGTTGCCGGCCTTCCAGCGCCATTCGATGATCGGGAACTCCTTCAGGTCGATCGTCTGCTCGCGCACCAGGCCGGAGGCGGAGGCTTCGGCGTCGGCGCGCAGCACGGTGTTCCCGCCCTCGCGCACCAGCGAATAGCGGGTATGCCGCTCGATGTTGCGGAAGGTCAGCGGCTTCCATCCGGCGGGTGATCCAGCCCCCTCGCGCTCGGCGGAAAAGCGGCCGACCTCGACGGCCGCCGGGGGCTCCTTCGCGGCCGGCGCTGGCGCCCGGGCCCGCGCGTGATCCGCGACCGAGAGGGCGACGCAGAAGGCGAACAGGGCCAGCCGGGCGAAGGTTGCGTCGCAAGCTGCCTTGCGATGCGTCGGGTCGGGCGGGGTCATCGGATATCCAGTGTGTCGAACAGTTCCGGCGCGATGGCGCGCAGCCGGTCGAGGTCTTCCGGCCGGTCGACGTCCCAGCCGACGGGCAGCGCATGCAGCCGCCAGCCGAGGCGGTCCATGC
>JAIENF010000554.1 GCA_019751575.1 Burkholderiales bacterium | reverse complement strand
TGACCGCACGCCGGAGCCGGGCGTGCCGGCCGGCGTGTTCGCGTCACTGAAGGGGCGGATGGCCTTGCCGGTCGCCGGCGAGATCGCGAACCGGTTCGGCCAGTCGCGCGCGGACGGCGGGCTGCAATGGCGCGGCATCACCATCCTCGCCCGGCCCGGCCAGGAAGTCCGCGCGGTCGCGCCCGGCCGCGTGGTGTTCGCCGACTGGCTGCGCGGTTTCGGGAACCTGCTGATCGTCGACCATGGCGACGGCTACATGAGCCTCTACGGCAACAATGAATCGCTGCTGCGCCGGGTCGGCGACGGCGTGCGCAGCGGCGATCCGGTGGCCACCGTCGGCTCCAGCGGAGGCTCCGCGCAGGCCGGGCTCTACTTCGAACTGCGGCACCGGGGGAAGCCGGTCGATCCGCTCGGCTGGTCGGGTGCGCGCTGAGCCTGGCGGCGTCGACAACCGCTGCGCCTGCATCCCGGCCGCCGTCCGTTGCCGGCGCCTGCGTGTCGACGTAACGTCCGGCTCACGTCGGTGCTTGACAAGCTGCTAACATGCTTTCCGCTACCACGCATCCGTGCCGCAGCCAGGCCGGAACCTTCCGCATCCCATCCTTCCAGAGGTCAGCGCGTCTCCATGTCACGGCCGTCGGGTTCATTCATGCGCAACAAGGCAAGCCAGATCGGACTGATCTGCGTCGGCGTCGTGCTCGGCGTGCTCGTCAGCCTGAATTTTTCAGCCGTCGCCCAGCGCGAGGCCCCCAGCCCGCTGCCGATCGAGGACCTGCGCGTGTTCACCGAGGTCTTCGGGCGCATCAAGAGCGATTACGTCGAGGCGGTCGATGACCGCAAGCTCTTCACCGAGGCGATCAACGGGATGCTCTCGGGCCTCGATCCGCATTCGGCCTATCTCGACCAGGAAGCCTTCAAGGAACTGCAGGTCGGCACGCAGGGCGAGTTCGGCGGCCTGGGCATCGAGGTCGGCATGGAAGACGGGCTGGTGCGCGTCGTGTCCCCGATCGACGACACCCCGGCGTCGCGCGCCGGCCTTCGCCCCGGTGACCTGATCATCCGGCTGGACGAGACGCCGGTGAAGGGCATGACGCTGAACGATGCGGTCCGCCGCATGCGCGGCAAGCCGAACACCAGCATCACGCTGACCCTGATGCGCCGCGGCGAGGAGAAGCCGATCGTGGTCACCCTCACCCGTGCGGTGATCAAGATCCAGAGCGTGCGCTCGGCGCTGATGGAGCCGGGCTTCGGATACATCCGCCTGACCCAGTTCCAGGAGCACACCGGCGAGAACCTGGCGCGGGCGATCGAACGCGTGTGGAAGGAGAACAACGGCAACATGCGCGGCCTGATCCTCGACCTGCGCAACGACCCGGGCGGCCTGCTCAACGGCGCGGTCGCGGTGTCCGCGGCATTCCTGCCGCAGAACGCGCTGGTCACCTATACCGATGGCCGGGCACCCGATTCGCGGATGAAGCTCAACGCGAGCCCCGAGTTCTATCTGCGCGGCGCGGGCCAGAGCGACTTCCTGCGCGGTCTGCCGAAGGACGTGAAGTCGGTGCCCATGGTGGTGCTGATCAACGGCGGCTCGGCCTCCGCGTCCGAGATCGTCGCGGGTGCGCTGCAGGACCACAAGCGCGCCACCATCATCGGCACGCAGAGCTTCGGCAAGGGGTCGGTGCAGACCATCCTTCCGCTCACCAACAACACCGCGATCAAGCTGACCACGGCGCGCTACTTCACGCCGAACGGCCGCTCGATCCAGGCCAAGGGCATCACGCCCGACATCGTGGTCGAGGATCCGAGCAACCCGAGCGACAACCAGCGCGTCCGCGAGGCCGACCTGAACCGCCACCTGTCCGACGGCAAGGGCGGACAGACGAAGGCCGCACCGCGTCCCCGTCCCGAGGCGAAGAAGGACGAGCCGGCGCGCCCGCGTGTCGAGCCGATCAAGCTCGAGCCGGGGCAGGTGTTCTCGCGGGAAGACTTCCAGCTGATGCAGGCGCTCAACCACCTGAAGGGCCAGCCGGTGCTGCGTGAGCTGCCCCCCGTGGCGACCAGCGCCAGCGCGGCGCCGGCGGGTGCTCCGGCGGCGGCCGCCCGCTAGGCCGGACGATACGGGCCCGGTTGCGCCGCGCGCCGCAACCGGGTGTCCAGCCGATGGATGACGACCAGCTCACCCGGTACAGCCGCCACATCCTGCTCGACGAGATCGGCATCGATGGCCAGCAGCGGCTGCTCGACAGCCGCGTGCTGCTGGTCGGGGCAGGCGGGCTCGGCTCCCCGGTCGCGCTCTATCTGGCGAGCGCGGGCGTGGGCGAGGTCACGGTCTGCGACGGCGACGACGTCGACCTGACCAACCTGCAACGACAGGTCGCACACACCATGCAGAGCGTCGGCATGCCGAAGGTGCGATCGATCGCCCGGGCCATGCAGGCGATCAATCCCGCCACCCGCGTGGTCGGCCTGGCCCAGCGGCTGGAAGGCGAAGCGCTGGCCGACCATGTCGCTTGTGCCGACCTGGTCATCGACGCGAGCGACAATTTCCCGACCCGCCATGCCCTCAATGCCGCCTGCGTACGCCATCGCAAGCCGCTGGTATCCGGTGCGGCGATCCGCTTCGACGGACAGGTGTCGGTGTTCGACCTCCGACGGGACGACAGCCCCTGCTATCACTGCCTCTTTCCGCAGGTCGACGAAGAGGCCGACGCCGGGGAGCGCTGCGCGGTGATGGGCGTGTTCGCCCCGCTGGTCGGCGTGATCGGGGCGATGCAGGCGGCAGAGGCGCTGAAGCTGATCACCGGTGCCGGCCGTTCGCTGGCAGGGCGGCTGCTGCTGTTCAGCGCCCGTGAGTCCGAGTGGCGGGAAGTGCGCGTGAAGCGCGATCCCGGGTGTCTGGTCTGCTCGGCGCGCGGCGCCTGACGGCGACTAGGTCGACAGCAGGATCTTGCGCTGTTCCGCCCAGTACTGGGACGGATCACGGGTGAAGCCGCTCTTGGCGAACTGGTGCCAGCGGCCGACGACGAAGGCCATGATCGCATTGGCCTGGGCGGCCACGTCTGCATCGCCCGGCAGTTCGCCCTGTGTCTGCGACAGCCGCAGCGCCTGCTTCAGGGTGGCCTCGATCCGGTCGTGCATCTGGTTGATGCGTGCCTGGAGACGCGCATTCTCGTGCACCAGCGCCTCGCCGATCAGCACCCGGCTCATGCCCGGGTTCTTCTTCGCGAACGCGAGCAGCACGGCAACCATGGCATCGACCTGCTTCAGGCCGATCGGCTCATCGCTGGCGATCTTGTTCACCAGGCTGAACACGGTCTGCTCGATGAACTCGATCAGCCCCTCGAACATCTGCGCCTTGCTCGCGAAATGGCGGTAGAGCGCAGCCTCGGACACGTCCAGGCGGGCGGCGAGCGACGCGGTGGTGATCTTTTCCGGGCTCGGCACTTCGAGCATTTCGGCGAGCGTCTGCAGGATCTGCAGCCTGCGTTCGCCTGTACGGGGCGGCATGTCGGACCCTCCACAGGATACTGCCCGGCAACACATCCGGAACCGGCAGCGAGCGGGCGGCCGGAGGACTCCAGCGTACCCGATGGTGAGCGCACGCTTCGATGCGCAACGGGATTCTAGGCAGAATCCGATGGGGAAGTTATGGAAAAATGCAGGCTTGGACCGTGCATTCCTCGCCTGCCGCGCTGCATCATCGCAGGTGCGCGAGCCGGCGCGTCATCGCCCGCAGGTCGGTGACCATCAGGTCGACATAGCCGGGACGCCGCACGCGCAGCAGTCCGGGCTTGCGGCGCACGATGTACACGGTCCGCATGCCCAGCCGGCGCGCAGTCAGCAGGTTGTCGAGCGAATCCTCGACCATGATGCTGCGCCGCGGATCGATGGCGTGCCGGCGGAACAGTTCCCGGAAGCCGCGCACGTCGGGCTTCGGCTGGTAGCGCGTGTGCTCGATGGTGAACACCCCGTCGAACAGGTCGGTGATGCCCAGCACCCCGAGCACCGCCCGGCAATAGCGCTCCGGCGAATTGGAGAACACCACCTTGCGCCCGGGCAGCCGGTGCAGCAGGCCACGCAGCCCCATCTCGCGGATCACCATGCGCTCGAGTTCCGGGAACTGGTGCGTCTCGTGCAGGAAGTGGTCCGGGTCGGTGTCGTGGTGCTTCATCAGGCCGAGCAGCGTCGCGCCATACTTCAGCCAGTAGCGCCGGCGCAGCGCGCTCGCCTCCGGCTCGTCGAGACCCAGGTGCCGCATCACGTACTCGGTCATCGACCGGTTCATGTGCGGGAAGATCTGCGGCGTGCAGTAGTGCAGCGTGTTGTCGAGGTCGAAGACCCACGTGTGCGCCGCGGCCATCAGCGGGCGGGCGTCATCGGCTGCGGATCATTGTGCCGACGCCCTGGTCGGTCATGATCTCGAGCAGCACGCTGTGGTCGACCCGGCCGTCGATGATGTGCACCGAAGATACGCCGCCGCGCGCGGCATCCAGTGCCGAGGAGATCTTCGGCAGCATGCCGCCCGAGATGGTGCCGTCGGCGAACAGTTCGTCGATGCGCCGCGCGGTCAGGCCGGTGAGCAGGTTGCCGGCCTTGTCGAGCACCCCGGGCGTGTTGGTGAGCAGCATCAGCTTCTCCGCCTTGAGGATCTCGGCGACCTTTCCGGCCACCAGGTCGGCATTGATGTTGTAGGTTTCGCCTTCCGAACCTGATCCGATCGGCGCGATCACCGGGATGAAGCCGGCGGCGGTGAGCGTCTGGATGATGCTCGGGTCGACCGACTCGATCTCGCCGACCTGGCCGATGTCGATCTTCTCGTCCGGGTTCTCCATCCGGGCGACCATCATCTTGCGCGCACGGATCAGGCCGCCGTCCTGCCCGGTCAGGCCGACCGCCTTGCCGCCGGCGCTGTTGATCAGCTCGACGATCTCCTTGTTGACCTGGCCGGCGAGCACCATCTCGACGATGTCCATCGTCTCGGCATCGGTGACGCGCATGCCCTGCACGAACTCGCCCTTCTTGCCGACGCGCGCCAGCAGCTGCTCGATCTGCGGCCCCCCGCCATGCACCACCACCGGATTGATGCCGACCAGCCGCAGCAGCACCACGTCGTGCGCGAACGACTGCTTGAGCTTCTCGTCGGTCATCGCGTTGCCACCGTACTTGATCACGACGGTGCGCCCGTGGAACCGGCGGATGTAGGGCAGGGCCTCGGACAGGACCTGGGCTTTCTGGGTGGCGGTCAGTGCGGCTTCACGGGTCATCTTGCGTATGCCGCGCGAGCCGCGGCCGGAGGGGCGAGGGTGCGATTCTAGCGGTCCGCTACCGCGCGCGGTACCCGCCGGCACGCGGTGCGCCCGCGTCGCGCAGGGCTTCCCGTCGACGCGACCGGCCGCTCCGCCACTGCCACCGGCGGAGTGGCCGGCCCCCGGACCCGCCTCAGCGGATCTCGAGCCGCTTTGCCGAGGTCACCGCCTTCTTCGGCAGCCGCAGTTCGAGCACGCCGTCGCTGTACTTCGCTTCGGCCGCCGTCTCGTCGATCGCGTCGGCAAGCTGGAACGCGCGGTACAGCTTGCCGTAGTAGCGCTCGCTGCGCAGCACGCGGCCTTCGACCTTCTGCTCGCGCTGGTTCTTCACCTCCGCGCTGATGGCCACGTCGTTGCCGTCGATCGTCACATGGATGTCTTCGCGTGAGACGCCGGGAAGCTCGGCATGCACTGCGTAGGCTTTCTCTTCCTCGACCACCTCGACGCTGAACGGACGTGCCGCGCCGGTGGGTGCGCTGCCCTGGGTGCCGACCGGGCGCAGCACGAAGCCCTGGAACAGGTTGCTGAAGATGTCATCGAACGATTCATTGCGGAGCAGCTGGGCCATGTCGGACCTCCATCGGGATGTGGTGGGTTTCGCGCCCGGGCCCGGGCCGTGCTGGCTGCGTTGCATCGGTGCGGGGCAGCCAGGCGGTGGGACTCGGTGGTCGGGCGGTGCCTGCAACTTCCAATGGCACGACGCCTGCCACAGGTAGATGTGCATCGCTGCGCGGTTTTCAAGGCCTGCCACGGGTGCCGCGGCCTTAGGGAGGCCACGACCGGTCGGCTATACTCGATCGTTTCCCGTAAGGCTTTCCGATCGTGATCAACATGCTGCTGAACGGGCGGTTGCGCCCTGCGCCTGCCGTCGCCATCCGCCGCGCCGCCGAGCGCGGACTTTGCGTGCTGGCATTCCTTTCGTGCGGCTTGCTGCCACTGGCCGCCTCGGCACAGCCTGGCGCGCTTCCGGTGCCGGTGCCCCCGGCGATCAACGCGCGCGCCTTCGTGCTGGTCGATTTCGCCACCGGGCAGGTCCTTGCGTCGCAGGCGGCGGACGACCGTTTCGAGCCGGCCTCGCTGACCAAGCTGATGACCGCGTACCTCACGTTCAACTCGATCCGCCAGAAGCGGCTGATGCCGACGCTCGTGGTGCCGGTGTCCGACCGGGCGCGCAAGGCCGAGGGCTCGCGCATGTTCATCGAGCAGCGCATCCCGGTCACCGTCGATGAGCTGATCCGCGGCATGATCATCCAGTCGGGCAACGACGCGAGCATCGCGCTGGCCGAGGCGGTCGCCGGTGGCGAGGATGCCTTCGCCGATGCCATGACCCGCGAGGCGCAGCGCCTGGGGATGAAGAACACCTCGTTCCGCAACTCGACCGGCCTGCCGGATGCGAAGCACTTCAGCACCGCCACCGACCTCTCGCGGCTCGCCTCGGCGATCATCCGCGACTTCCCCGAGTTCTACTCGCTCTATTCGCAGCGCGACTACACCTACAACAAGATCAAGCAGGCCAACCGCAACCGCCTGCTCTGGCTCGATCCGTCGGTGGATGGCATGAAGACCGGCTTCACCGAGGCCGCGGGCTTCTGCCTGGTCACCTCGGCTAGGCGCGGCGAGCGGCGCCTGGTTGCCGTCGTGCTCGGCGCGCCGTCCGAGAGCGCGCGCATCAGCGAGAGCCAGAAGCTGATCAACTACGGCTTCCAGTTCTTCGACAACTTCCGCCTGTATCGCGCGCGCCAGCCGGTCGCCCCGCTCGCCGTCTGGAAGGGTTCCTCGCGCACGGTCGATGCCGGCTTCGAGGGCGACCTGGTGGTCACGCTGCCGGCCGGCAGCGGCCCGCGGGTCAAGGCCGACCTCGAAAGCGTGCAGCCGCTGGTGGCGCCGATCGCCGCCGGCCAGCGGGTCGGTACGCTCAAGCTCACGCTCGATGGTCGTCCGCTGGCAGAATATCCGGTAGTTGCGCTGCAGGAAGTGCAGGCCGCGAACATCTTCCGGCGCACCTGGGACAGCCTGCGGCTGATGCTGAAGTGACAACCGAGGGTACAGCGATGATCGTTCACCTGAATGGCGAGTTCCTCCCGATCGAAGAGGCGAAGATCTCGCCGCTCGACCGTGGCTTCATCTTCGGCGACGGGGTCTACGAGGTGATCCCGGTCTACGCGAAGAAGCCGTTCCGGATGATGGAGCACCTGCAGCGCATGCAGCGGAGCATGGACAAGATCGGCCTGAAGAACCCGCATTCGATCGAGCGCTGGGAGGCCCTCTGCAACGAGATGATCGAGCGCACGCCGCATCCCGACCAGGGCCTGTACATCCAGGTGACCCGGGGCGTCGCGCCCCGCGACCATGCGTTCCCGAAGGACGCGACGCCGACGGTGTTCATGATGAGCAACCCGATGCGCAAGCCGCCGCCCGAGTGGCACACCGACGGCGCGGCCGCGATCACCGCGAACGACGACCGCTGGTACAACAACGACATCAAGTCGACGGCGCTGCTGGGCAACGTGCTTGCGCGCCAGAAGTCGGCGGAGGTCGGCGCGGTCGAGACCATCCTGATCCGCGACGGCATGCTGACCGAGGCGTCGTCGAGCAACGTTCTGATCGTCAAGGGCGGCACCATCTTCTCGCCGCCGAAGAGCAACCTGCTGCTGCCGGGCACCACGTTCGACGTGACCATCGAGCTGGCGAAGAAGCACGGCATGCCGCATGAACTGCGGCCGATCACCGAGGCCGAGCTGCGCGCCGCGGACGAGATCTGGGTGACCTCGGCCACCAAGGAAGTGCTGGCGATCACCACCCTCGACGGCAAGCCGGTGGGCAGCGGCAAGCCCGGCCCGGTGTGGAGGCAGATCCACGCCCACTACCAGGTGTTCAAGCGCGAGGTGACCGGTTGCTGAACGGCAGGCATCGACCGTCCATTGCCTCCATGGAGCGCGCACCGTGGCGGTGAACGACGCCGTTCCAGGGCAGGAGCCGCCGGCCGAGTCGCTGATCGTCTATCCGTCGGCGTTCCCGATCAAGGTGATGGGGCCGGCGCAACCCGGCTTCGTGCCCGCCGTGGTCTCGGTGGTCCGGCGCCATGCGCCGGATTTCGACCCGGCGACCGTCGAGACGCGCAGCAGCCGCGAAGGCAAGTACACGAGCCTGACCGCCACCGTGACCGCGACCTCGCGCGAGCAGCTCGATGCGCTGTACAAGGACCTCTGTGACCACCCGATGGTGGTGATGGTCCTCTAGCGCGTCTCGTCATCCCCGTTTCCAGCGTTCCCATAGGACCCCGCATGGCCAAGGCAAAGAAGCGTACGCAGGCACCCGCGAAGAAGGTTGCAGCGAAGAAGGCTGCGACCAAGAAGGCTGCGACCAAGAAGGTTGCGAAGAAGAAGGTCGTGCCGAAGAAGGCATTGCCGAAGAAGGCCGTGCCGAAGAAGGCGGCAGCGAAGAAGGCGGTGCCGGTGGTGAAAGATCCCCCGCGCAGGACCTTCGTGCGGCGTTCGCCCATCCACGGCCGGGGCGTGTTCGCGCTGGTCGACATCCCCAAGGGCGAGCGCGTGATCGAGTACAAGGCGCGCAAGATCACCTGGGCCCAGGCCGACCGCTGGTATGCGGACGACGACAGCAAGCCGTCGCACACCTTCCTGTTCACCCTCGACGACAAGTACGTGCTCGATGGCAACAAGGATGCCAACAGCGCGCGCTGGATCAATCACTCCTGCAAGCCGAACTGCGAGTCGGACATCGTCGACGGGCGCATCTGGATCGAGTCGCTGCGCAACATCAAGGCCGGCGAAGAATTGAACTACGACTACAACATCACGCTCGAGACGCCGCATACCCCGGCAGAGAAGCGCCGCTGGTCCTGCCGATGCGGGTCGAAGAACTGCCGTGGCACGCTGCTGGGCAAGAAGCGCTGATCCACTGTCCTGTGTCGCGGTGGCGGGCCTGCCTCCTGGCCGTGCCCGCTACCTTGCGTCGCTGAACTTCGCCCGCAGCGCTTCCACCCGGCGCCGGTTCACGCCGAGGTCCCAGTAGCCGGTGCGGGACGCCGACTGCACATGGAACACGCCGGCGGCGGGGTCGAGTTCGAAGCGCAGGTCGTCGACGAATCCGAGCAGCTTCGACCGGAACTCGACCGCCAGCCATCCCTGCCGCGCATCCACCACGGTCGCGCCGCGGTCCTGCTCGATGAGTCGCATCAGCCGGCCCTGGGCGGCGTCCGCCGGGCCGGTGAATGCGAACGGGGCGACCTGCTGCGCCGGGCGCGTGGCAAGGGACGAGACGCAGTTCGGGGTATCGGGGCAGGCGGGCAGCATCTTTGTCGATCGGGCCGGGCCGGCGGACAGCAGGGTCGCGAGGACGGCGGCGACCAGCGCCCCGGAACGGCGGAGGGTTGAGGAGGGCATCGACGGAGTGTGACGCAAGCGACGGCGCAGGCACAGTGAACTAGTGGTGCCCGCCTACAATCGGGGCATGAGCATGCAGATCCCTGATCCGGACGGCCGTTGCGGCACCCCTGGCCGACCCCTGTTGCGGCGCCTCGGCCGTACCGGCTATCGCGAGACGTGGGCCGCCATGCAGTCGTTCACCGACCGCCGGGATGGCGCCACCCGCGATGAACTGTGGCTGACAGAGCACCTGCCGGTCTATACGCTGGGCCTGGCTGGCCGGGCCACGCATCTGCACCCGGCAGCGGCTGGCGGCCCGATCGACATCGTGCACAGTGACCGGGGCGGGCAGGTCACCTATCACGGCCCGGGGCAGGTCGTGATGTACGTGCTTCTCGACCTGCGGCGGCGGCGCCTCGGCGTGCGCCAGCTCGTCCGGCTGCTCGAACAGGCCGTGATAGACTGCCTT
>JAIENF010000778.1 GCA_019751575.1 Burkholderiales bacterium | reverse complement strand
GTACCGCCGCGGAAGTAGCGCGCCTTCGGGTTGTTGGTGATCGGCCATGCGCTGCCGGTATCCAGCCGCTTGGTGACCACCAGCAGGCCGGTGCGCAGGTCCTTGCTGTCCATCGTGCGTTCGCCGAGCACGCCGATCAGTGCATCGCGCACCTTGTCGCCGTCGAACTTCGCGCGCAGGGCGCCCCAGCGCAGCAGGCTGCGCTTGAACACCACGTTGCCCAGGGCCATGTAGTGGTCGTGCACCTCGTCGACGCTCATGCCGAGCGACAGGGCGGCCGCGATGATCGCGCCGGTGGAAGTGCCGGCCATCAGGTCGAAGTAGTCGCACAGGCGGAAGTCGGGATCGCCGCCGTGGCGCGCCCGCAGCAGGGTCTCGATCTCGCGCAGCATGCCCAGGGTCAGCACCCCGCGCAGGCCGCCGCCATCGAGGGCCAGGATGCGCTTCGGGCCGACCTTCGGGTCGAGGTGTTCGGCAAGGCTGCGATAGCGCGCCATGGCAGGCTCCTGGGATGCTCGGGGCTTTCATTCTTGCACGGGCAGCGCACGGCTTCCAGCGAGGGACCCGGGGCGGATGCGCTATCCTCCGCCGCACAGACGAGGAGGGAACCCCATGCCGACGCATCCGAACGTCGTCCTGTTCAGCGTCCACAGGGACGCGATGGACGCAGCCATGCGCGCCTTCGCCAGCGACTGGCCCGAAGCGCGCACCAGCAACCTGCTCGATGACGGCCTGTTCAGCTGGGTGCGGGAAGCCGGCGGCGTGGTGCCGGAGATGCACGACGCCTTCCGCACGCTGGTCCGCCATGCCCTCTCGCGCCAGGCCGAGGGCATCGTGTTCACCTGCTCCGCGTTCCGGGAGGTGATCGATGCCTGTGCGAAGGAATTCCCGATCCCGATGATCGGGCCCAACGAGGCGATGATCGAACAGGCGCTCGACGCCGGTTCGAGGTTCGCGGTGATGGCCACCGTGGGGCCGACCATCCCGTCCTTCTCGGCCGAGATGCTCGATGTCGCCGCCGCGCGCGGCCGGAAGATCGAACTCGTTCCGTACGTGGTCGACGGTGCCTTCGACGCGCTGGCCGGGGGCGACCCGGCGCGGCACGATGCGCTGGTCGCGGCAAAGGCCCGTGAGATCTCGGGCTGCGACGCCATCGTGCTCGCCCAGTTCACGCTGTCGCGGGCGGTACCGGCCGTGGCCGGCGTGAGCCCGCTGCCGATCTTCAACTCGCCGGGGGCCGCGGTGGCGAAGATGCGGCGCCTGCTCCAGCGCTGACCGGCCTGCCCGCGCAGGCCGGCGTCAGGATCACTCCGGCTTGATGCCCACCGCGCGCACGACCTTGCCCCACTTCTCGTACTCGGACAGCACGAACTTGCGGAACTGCTCCGGGCCTAGCGGCGCGACGTCGGTACCTGCCTTGCGGAAGCCCTCGACCACGTCGGGCGCCTTCACCAGCGCGACCGTTTCCCGGTGCAGGACATCGATCACCGTGCGCGAAGTCTTGACCGGGACCGACAGGCCCATCCAGAACGTCGCGTCGTAGCCGGTCACGCCAGCCTCGGCGATGCTCGGCACGTCCGGCATCTGCGCCGAGCGCTGCGCCGTGGTGACCCCCAGCGCCAGCAGGCGGCCGGCGTTGTGGTGCGACAGCGCGATCGCGATGCCCGGGAAGCCGATCTTCACCTGTCCGCCCAGCATGTCGGCAATCGCGGCGCCACTGCCCTTGTACGAGACATGGGTCACCTTGATGCCGGCCATCGACATGAACAGCTCGCCGAACAGGTGCTGTCCGCCACCGACGCCCGACGAGGCCCAGTCGAGCTTGCCCGGCTGGGGACGCGCCAGGGCGATCAGGTCCTTCACCGACTTCACCGGCAGCGAAGGATGCACGACCAGCACGTTCGGCGACGACGCGAACTGCGCGACCTGCGCGAAATCCTTCAGTGCGTCGTAGGTCAGCTTGGGATAGACGTGCGGACTGACCACGAACGGCGTGGCGGTGACGAGCACCGTGTAGCCGTCCGGCTCGGCGCGGGCCACGGTGGCCGTGCCGATCGCACCGCCCGCGCCGGGACGGTTGTCGATGATGAACGCACTGCCCATGCGTTCGCCGAGCTTGGTCGCGAGGATCCGGGTGGGAACGTCGGTCGCGCCGCCGGCTGCGAAAGGCACCAGCAGGCGCACCGGCTTCACTGGATAGGCGGGCGCCGGGGCCTGGGCGAAGGCGGCCGACGCCGTGGCGACTGCGCAGCCCGCGGACATCCACCGCACGGCGTGTTTCAACGATCGATCCATGTCTTCCTCCGGTTGGGCCCCGCGATGCAGCGCGGGGCCGGATTCTATCCGAGCCCGAGCGGCCCGAATGCCTGCGCGGTGACATCCGCGGCCTCGCGCCATGGACGCCGACTCTCCGGTACAGTGCGACCGCAACGACCGCATGCACGCAGGCGCCCTCCCTCCGCCGGAGGACGGGCGCCGATGAATGCGGGACGAACGAGAGGCGCACCCGCGCCCGCGTCGATCCCGCAGGCCGGCCGCGGTGATCGTCGACCTGGAGGAAGAATCCCGTGAACAAACCGCTGTCCTGCGCAGCCGCAGCCCTCGCTGCATGCGCCGTCCTGTCCTCGGCCGTCCTGTCCCCGGCCGCCTTCGCGCAGTCCTGGCCGGTCAAGCCGGTGCGCGTCGTGATCCCATGGCCTGCGGGGGGATCGAACGACATCGTCGGACGAATCGTGATGCAGGAAGTGTCGCGCTCGCTCGGCCAGCAGTTCGTCATCGACAACCGGGCTGGCGCCGCCGGATCGATCGGCGCAGACGTGGTGGCGAAGTCCCCCGCCGACGGTTACACGATCATGGTCCATTCGACCACCCATGTCGGCAATGCGCACCTCTACGGCAAGAAGCTGACCTACGACACGATGAAGGACTTCATCGGCGTGGGGATGCTGACGTCGCAGCCGGGCGTGCTGGTCGTGCATCCGTCGCTGCCGGTGAAGTCGCTGAAGGATTTCATCGCGCTCGCCAGGTCGCGCCCGGGCCAGATCAACTACTCGTCCTCGGGCAACGGCAGCGCGCCGCACCTGCAGATGGCCCTGCTGATCTCCATGGCCGGCATCGACATCTCGCATATCCCGTACAAGGGCGGCGCGCCGCAGGTGGCAGCGCTCCTCGGGGGCGAGACCCAGGCGTCGTTCGCGACGGTGGGCACCGTGATCACCCAGATCCAGGCGGGACGCCTGCGTGCGATCGGCCTCGGATCGACCACGCCCAGCAAGATCCTGCCGGGCGTGCCGACCATCTCGGACGCCGGCCTGCCCGGCTACGACATGAACCCGTGGATCGGCGTGTTCGCGCCCGCGGGCACGCCGCGACCGATCATCGACCGGCTGAACACCGAGATGAACGCCGCGCTCGCCTTGCCGGACGTGGTCTCGACGCTGGTCAAGCAGGCCCTGGATCCGGCGCCGTCCACGGTCGACGAGTTCAACCGCATCCTGCGCGTGGACTTCGAGAAGTACGGCAAGCTGATCGCGCTGACCAAGGCGCGCGTGGAATGAGCGGTCCGCACGCCACCACCGGAGCACCCCGTTGAGCCACGCACGCGAGGGCATCGCGGGCGCCGAGGGCGCGACGGTCGCACAGGCGAAGTTCGCGTCGGCCCTCACCTTCGACCGGCTGCCGCCCGAGGTCGTCGAACGCATGAAGACCTGTGTGCTCGACACCCTCGGCTGCTGCCTGTTCGGCGCTACCCAGCCGTCGGTGCGGATGCTCGCGCAGATGGCCGCTGGCGAAGACAGCGGCGGCGACGCGATCGTGATGGGCACGGCGCAGCGGGCGAGCGCGTCGATGGCGGCGCTGGTCAATGCCACCGCCGCGCACAGCTTCCAGCTCGACGAGATCCATATCCAGGCAACGCTGCACCCGGGCTCGGCCGCACTGCCGGCGGTGCTCGCCCTCGCCCAGGCCGGCGGCGCGACGACGAGCGGCCGCGATGTCATCACTGCCCTGGTCGCCGGCTACGAGACCGCATTGCGCACCGGCATGGCCGCGCGCGGCTCGATCTTCCCCCGCGGGTATCACAACCAGGGCGCGACCGGCGCGCTGGCTGCGGCAGTGGCCGGCGGACGGCTGCTCGGCCTGGATCCGCTGCAGATGCAGCACGCGCTGGGCATCGCGGGTTCGCAGGCGGCAGGGCTGATGGCGGTGCAGGAAGGCGCGATGGCGAAGAGCTTCCATTGCGGCCGCGCATCTCAGAGCGGCGTCTACGCCGCGAAGCTCGCCGCCCTGAGCTACACCGGCATCCCGCAGGTGCTCGAGGAGCCTTATGGCGGCTTCCTCAGCACCATCGCGATCCCGGCACAGTGCGATGGCACGATGCTCACCGCGGGGCTGGGCGAACGCTGGGAACTGCTGAACGTCGGCTACAAGCCGGCGCCCGCGTCGAACGG
The DNA here is from genome assembly GCA_019751575.1 of Burkholderiales bacterium. Lineage (GTDB taxonomy): Bacteria > Pseudomonadota > Gammaproteobacteria > Burkholderiales > CAIKXV01 > CAIKXV01. Next base: position 5,700 of record JAIENF010000778.1, on the reverse strand, counting down.
CAGCGTGAGCGCGATGACCGCCCTCGACACGATCATGCGCGAGCACGGCCTCGTGCACGGACAGATCGAGCGCATGACCGCCTGGGTCAGCAGCAACACGCTCGGCCACTGCGGCTGGGAGTACACCCGGGACAAGGTCCAGGGCGTGCTGGCGGCGCAGATGAACCTGCGCTACGGGCTGGCCGTGATGGCGCTCGAGCGGGAAGCGACCGCCGCCCAGTTCGCGCCCGACCGCCTGTTCGCGCCGGAGACCATGGCCTTCCTGCCCCGCATCCATGTCGAACACGACCCGAAGTACGACGGCCACGGCGGCATCTACCGGGTCGCCTGCCGGCTGCAGGTGCAGACCCGGGACGGCTGCCGGCACGAGACCGAGGTGCTGTTCCGCAAGGGCAGCAACGAGGATCCGATGTCGGCCGATGAACTGCGGCACAAGTTCCTCGGCCTGGCCGCGCCGGTGCTGGGCCAGTCACGGGCAGCCGCGCTCGCGGCGCTCGTGGACCGGCTCGAAGACCTGGCCGACACCACCGAGCTGTCGGCACTCCTGTCATCCACGTAGCGTAAGCGGGCGCTCACATCCGGCTTCCGCGATACCATCCCTCTTTGCATCGAGGAGACGCGCCGTGGCCGACGACAAGCTGAACGCCTACAACATCTTCGACCTGCGCGAGCAGGCGCTGCGCCGCGTGCCGAAGGGCCTGTTCGAGTTCACCGACCGTGGCACCGAGGACGAAGTGTCTCTGAAGAACAACCGGTCGATCTTCGACGGCATCCGGTTCAAGCCGCGCACCCTGGTCGACGTGTCCAAGCGCACCCAGGCGACGACGATCTTCGGCGTGAACCACAAGATGCCGATCGCGATCGCCCCGACCGGCGTCGCGGGACTGATGTGGTACGAGGGCGAGGTCGCGCTGGCCAGGGCGGCGCGCGCGGCAGGCATCCCGTTCACGCTGGCCACCGGTTCGGTGACGCCGATGGAGAAGGTGGCCAAGGAAGCCGGCGGCGACCTGTGGTTCCAGCTCTACATGTGGCCCGACCGCTCGCTGTCGCATGAACTGGTGATGCGCGCCCGCGATGCCGGCTACAAGGCGCTGATCGTCACGGTCGATGGCGTGTCCTCGGGCAACCGCGAATACAACATCCGCAACGGCTTCACCATCCCGTTCACCTTCTCGACCCGCAACATGGTCGACATGATGAAGCACCCGAAGTGGCTGTTCGGCACGATGGCGCGCTACCTCGCCACCAGCGGCATGCCGACCTATGCGAACTACCCGGCCGCCGCGCGCGCGAAGCTCACTGCCGGCCCGGTCGGCCGCTCCAGCCTGCGCTCCGACTCGATCAACTGGGACGACCTCGACGCGCTGCGCAAGATCTGGCCGCACAAGCTGATCGTCAAGGGCGTGCTCGACCCGGCGGATGCGGTGCGCGCGGTCGAGCACGGTGCCGACGGCATCGGCGTGTCGAACCACGGCGGACGCAACCTGGACGGCATCATCTCGCCGATCGAGGCCCTGCCCGAGATCGTCGATGCCGTCGCCGGTCGCGCGACCATCTTCATGGACAGTGGCGTGCGCCGCGGCAGCGACGTGGTGAAGGCGCTGGCGCTCGGCGCCGATGCGGTGATGGTCGGCCGAGCCACGCTGTACGGCGTCGCGGCCGGTGGCGAAGCCGGTGCCGCGCGGGCGCTGGAGATCTTCCGCGACGAGATCCACCGCGTGCAGGCGCTGCTCGGTGTGCACCACCTCGGGCAGCTCGGCCCGCAGTACCTGAAGCTGGTCGATCCGACGCTGCGTGCGCCGAAGCATGTGCGTCGGCCGCTGCAGGCGGTGCCGGCAGAGCCGGGCCTCGTCGCCAACGCGCAGGATCGGACCAGCTGACCCGGGTCAGCCCCTTCCGCGGGTCTTCGGGCCCTCGGACATCAGACGCGCAAGGGCCGGATCGAGTCCGGTCGTGGCGACAACGGCCTCCGCGGCCCCGGTGAGGGCCGGCGACGGCCGGGCCTCGCGCGGATCGCAGATGGCCTGGCCCAGCTTTTCGAGTGCCGCCCGGGCGCCGACCTCGACGCTGTCGAGCAACGGCACCGGGCAGCGTGGCTGGATGCGCGCAGCAAGCCCGGCCAGGCCGGCACCGCCCAGGATGACCTCCCGCGCACCGTCTTCCTCGACGGCCGCGCGACAGCATGCGAGCAGCCGGTCCAGCGCGGCATCGGGATCGGCCGCGATCTGGCCACCGTCGACATCCACGGTCCGAACGCTGGCGAGCGCCTGGGCAACGCCGAGTGAACCGGCAAGCCGCTCCAGCATGGGCTTCCATGCAGCGCCCCCGGTCACGATCGAGAACCGGCCTGCACGCGACGCCGATCCGAGCATGCAGGATTCCGCGAGGCCGATCACCGGCACCGGGCTCACCTCCCGCAGCGCGAGCAATCCCGGATCGCCGAAGCAGGCCAGCAGGACCGCGTCGCAGCCGGCGCCCTGCTGCGCATAGCAGTCGAGCGCCGCATGGGCTGCCACCGCGAAGCAGCGCTCCGAGCTGATGTAGGCACAGCCGAAGCGCCCGGTCGACTCGACGAGACGGACGCCGCTGCCGGTGATCCTCGAGACATGCCCCGCCGCCAGCGAAGTGACGGCAACGGAGGTATTGGGGTTGATCAGCAGCAGTGAGTGCATGGGCGCATTATCGCCGTCATTCGATGACCACCTTCGCATTGCGGATCGCCTGCTGCCAGCGGACGAGTTCGCTGCGGAAGAACGGCGCGAACGCCTTGTTCGGCATCGCGGTGACTTCGCTGCTCATCTCGTCCAGCCTGCGTACCATCTCGGGTGCCTTCAGCACCTCGGCCACGTCGCTGCTGATCTTGCCGACGACGGCCGGCGGCATCGACGACGAGGCGAAGACCCCGACCCACAGCGCCAGGTCGAAGCCCGGGAAACCGGCAGCGGCCATGGTGGGCGTGTCGGGCAGCTGCGCGGAGGCATGCGAGGTGGCGATGGGCACCAGGCTCCCCTTTCGGATGAACGGCAGGACACCCGCCAGCTGGTCGAACATGATCTGCGTGCGTCCCGACGCAAGGTCCGGATAGGCAGCGACCGAGCCCTTGTAGGGGACATGGGTCATCCCGCTCGCCTTCGCCGCAACGACGAACATCTCGGCCATCAGGTGGTTGAGCGTTCCGCTGCCGGGAGACGCGAACGCGTACTTGCCCGGGTTGGCCTGCAGCACCTTCACGAGATCCGCCATCTTCGGCGAGGCCAGCGCCGGACTGCTCACCAGCACCATCGGGACGCGAACCATCATCACGACCGGCGTGAGGTCGCGCTCGATGTTGAACGAGAGGTTTCGATACAGGTTCGGCGCGATGCCATGGGTGCCGGCCGTCCCGGTCATGATGGTATGGTCGCCGGCACTGCGCACGAGGTCCGCCGTGGCGATGGTGCCGCCGGCCCCCGGCCGGTTGTCGATCACCACGGGCTGCCCCCACTTCACGCCGAGGTCGTTGGCCACCATGCGGCTGACGATGTCGGACGCGCCACCCGGCGGGAACGGAATGATCCAGCGCACCGGCCGGGACGGCCACGCCTGTGCCTGCACCAGCGCGGGCGCCGCCAGCAACATCAACATGAGAACCGGACCGATCCGCTTCATGACTTGCTCCTGAGGAAGTGAAGCATCAAGTCGACTTGATGCGCCTGTCTCGTGACCACGCCCCCCGGAATGCAACAAGCATGCCGGTCCGCGCGGCTGCTCCGGTCATCCATGCATGAGGGCTTGCCATTGCTGCTGCAGGTACGGATCCTCGCGCATGCGCGAACTCCAGCAGGAGACCTCGCCCATGCGTCGGCCATATGCGCCGCCCTCGCGCGCTGCGCCAGCGCGGTGCATCAGCCGTCCGGTCGGATCCAGCACGTCCTCGCGCGCGCAGGCACCGTCGTACCAGAAGCCCCATTCATCCTCGGACAGGCAGCCCCTGGCCGTGATCGGGACGGCCGAGTAGTAGCCTTGCCGGGAAAGGTAGGCGCCAGCCCAGCCAGAGTGATACCAGTCGATGTACGACAGGGCTGCGTCGCGCCTGGCGCCGGCAAGGTGTGCCGCCAGTGCGAACCCCCCTGCCCAGCCGCGCGCGCCTTCGCGCAACGGTCGATAGCGCAATGGCGCGCCTTGCGCCGACAACGCCGAGGCAGCCGGGGGCCACAGCGATTGCAGGGCGACCGGTCCGCTCGTCATGAAGGCCACGGACTCCTCGTAGCGGCGCCACAGTCCGTGGAACTGTCCGTTGCGCCGCGCCTCGACGAGCACCGCGAGCGTCGCATCGATCTCGGCGCGGGTCATGTCGCCCAGATCTGAATAGGTGACCAGCGAACGCGCGGAGCAGGCAAGCGCCGCCTCGACGATGGCAACCGACGGGATATCGGCCAGGGCGACGAGGCCCCGGAAGGCCGGGTCGAGCAGGTCGCCCCAACTGGTCGCCTCGCGCGGGACCCGGTCGGCAAGCCAGCCCAGCGTGTCACTGTTGCAGATCGTCGGCGCGAGCGACAGGTGGTCGCGGGCATCCCCGCCGAGCGTCCGGCCGCGTTCGCCGTCGACGAACTGGACGCTGTGCGGCGGGGTACCGGCACGGGCGACGGCCCGCCCATCAACGGTGCCCTCGGTGAACAGCGGCAGCAGGTCGTCGTAGCGGGACAGGCGCCGGGCCGGAATCCCCTGCAGCGCGCCGGACGGCCATACCTCCTTCACCATCCAGTACTCGAGCTGCACCAGATCGAAGCTTGCGGGATCGTCGCGGGTCCTGCGCACGATTTCCTGCGAGTCCAGTGCAGACATTTCGATCACCAGGCCCAGGTCGGCACTGGCTCGCTGCACGATCGGCGGATGCGCGGAAGGCGTGGTGACCAGGATGCGCAGCGGGGAAGATCGGTTCGTCGCCTCTTGATTCATCGAGTTTCGCTCCATGTCCCCTTTTACACTGTTCGCGGTAACCTCCTTCGAACGACAACGAGGAAGCCACGCATGCTCGCCGCATCCCCCGCCGTACTCGCCGACCTGGCCCCGACCGGCAAGCTTCGCGCCGGCATCAACTTCTCCAACTTCCTGCTCACCGCGCGCGAGCCCGACGGCACGCCCAAGGGCGTGGCACTCGACCTCGCGCATGAACTCGGCCGGCGGCTGGGCGTGCCGACCGAGATCGTCGAGTTCCCCAATCCGGGCAAGCTCGCCGAGTCCGCCGACAAGGGCATCTGGGACGTGGGCTTCCTCGGCGCGGAGCCGGCGCGCGCGGTGCTGATCGATTTCTCCGCCGCGTATGTCGAGATCGAAGCCACCTACCTCGTGCGCGACGGCTCGCCGCTGAAGGCGATCGCTGATGTCGATCGCGACGGCGTGTCGGTGGTCGTGCCGGCAAAGGCCGCCTACGGCCTGTGGCTCACGGCCAACCTGAAGCACGCGAAGCTCACCGGCGTCGACACCGCCGATACCGCCGCGCAGCGGTTCGTCGACGAGAAGTTCGACGCGCTCGCAGGCCTGAAGGATCGGCTCACCCAGGACGTGAAGAAGATCCCCGGCACCCACCTGCTGCCGGGGCAGTTCGCCGCCGTCCAGCAGGCGGCGGGCACGCCGAAGGGCCGGGATGCCGGCCATGCCTACCTGTGCGACTTCATCGAGGACGTCAAGGCGTCGGGCCTGGTCGCGAAGCTGATCGAC
>JAIENF010000781.1 GCA_019751575.1 Burkholderiales bacterium | reverse complement strand
GCGTCAATTTCGTCGACCTGCGCGATGCAGGCGATCCGGTCGAGGTCGCGCGCCGCTACGACGAGCAGGGCGCGGACGAACTCACCTTCCTCGACATCACGGCCAGCAGCGACGAGCGCGGCACCCTGCTGTCGATGGTCGAGTCGGTCGCGGCCCAGGTGTTCATCCCGCTCACCGTCGGTGGCGGCGTGCGCACCGTGGCCGACGTGCGCTCGCTGCTCAACGCCGGCGCCGACAAGGTCAGCATCAACACGGCCGCGGTGCAGTCGCCCGAGTTCGTGCAGGAAGCGTCCGGCCGCTACGGTTCGCAGTGCATCGTGGTGGCGGTCGACGCCAAGCGGGTGGCGGGCACGCCGGACGACGCGCCGCGCTGGGAGGTGTTCACCCATGGCGGCAGGCGTGCGACCGGCCTGGACGCCCTCGAGTGGGGCCTCCGGATGCAGTCCCATGGCGCCGGCGAGATCCTGCTGACCAGCATGGACCGTGACGGGACGCGGGTCGGCTTCGACCTCGCGCTGACCCGCGCGTTTTCCGACACCCTGTCGATCCCGATCATCGCCAGCGGCGGTGTCGGGTCGATCACCGACATGGTCGAAGGGGTCACGCTGGGCCATGCCGACGCAGTGCTCGCGGCGAGCATCTTCCACTATGGCGAACACACGGTCGGCGAAGTGAAGCGTGCGATGGCCGCGGCCGGCGTGGAAGTGCGGCTCTGACATGGCGACTCCCGAAGACGAGCGCTGGCTCGACGAGGTCGCCTTCGATGCGTCCGGGCGGGTCCCGGCGATCGCCCAGGATGCCGCCGACGGACGCATCCTGATGTTCGCGTGGATGAACCGCGAGGCGCTCGCGCTCACCCGTCAGACCGGCTTCGCGCATTACTGGTCGCGTTCGCGTGGCAAACTGTGGCGCAAGGGCGAAGAGTCGGGGCACCTGCAGAAGGTGTCCGAGATCCGTCTCGATTGCGACGAAGATGTCATCCTGCTGATGATCGAGCAGGTGGGCGGCATTGCCTGTCATACAGGTCGGGCAAGCTGTTTCTACCGGCGGCTGGAAGCGGGTGGCTGGGTCACCGTGGACCCGGTGCTCAAGCCGCCGGCCGAGATCTACAGTGGAAGCAGCGGCTGAGCAGGCAGGCGACCGACACCATGGAACGACAACCGATCCTCGAAAGACTGGCCGATACCCTCGAATCGCGCAGGCAGGCCGATCCCGGCAGCTCCTACGTGGCCAGCCTGTTCCACAAGGGCGAGGACGCAATCCTCAAGAAGCTGGCCGAGGAGTCCGCCGAGACGCTAATGGCCTCGAAGGACGGTGATAAACTGCATATCGTCAAGGAGATGGCCGATCTCTGGTTTCACGGCATGGTCCTGCTTGCGTTCCATGGCCTGCGGCCCGGCGACGTTCTCGACGAACTGGCCAGGCGCGAAGGCGTGTCGGGCCATGAAGAGAAGCGGTCGCGGGCTGGCGAGTAGCCGCAACACCTGTTTTCCAACCACCGATCACGTCGCCCGCGGCGCCCACGCCGCTCGACCGACAAGGAGTTTCATCATGGGTTCGTTCAGCATCTGGCACTGGTTGATCGTCCTGCTGGTGGTCGTGCTGGTGTTCGGCACCAAGAAGCTCGGCAACCTGGGCAAGGACATGGGCAGCGCGATCAAGGGCTTCAAGGAAGGCATGAAGACCGACGAAGAGGGCAAGCCCGCCACCGGCACCGCCCCCGGCACGCCCTCGCAGCAGATCGCCGGGCAGACGATCGAGGGCGAAGTGAAGAGCAAGTCCGAAAGCAAGGTTTGATCGGCGCAACGCCCGTGCAGTCGATGCGCAGCGCCCCGTCCGCCGGATAGGCGGCAGCAGCCATGCTCGATCTCGGCTTCTCGGAAATGATGTTGATCGCGGTGGTCGCGCTGGTGGTGCTCGGCCCCGAGCGGCTGCCCAAGGTCGCGAAGACCGTCGGCCACCTGGTGGGACGCATGCAGCGCTATGTTGCGGACGTGAAGTCGGACATCACGCGCGAGATGGAACTCGAGGAACTGCGCAAGTTCCGGCAGACGGTCGAGGAAACCGCCACGTCCGTGCAGTCCTCGTTCAACACGTTCGAATCGGACGCACGCGCGACGGCGGCCGATGTCGAAACACTGGCGCGCGAAGCCGCGCGCGGCGACTCGACTGCCGACGCATCGGCAGCCGGCGCAATGCCGCTGCCGGGCGACGAGGTATCGCCGGCGCCCGGGGCCCTGACGGAGGCGTCGTCTTTCGACCACGCCTCGGCGCCCGCGGAAGAATGGGTCGAGCCGACCGTGGCCGGTGCGATGTCCAGCCGGGCCGCGTGCGGACGTTATGCGGCGACCGCGTCGCTCGCGATGGGCAGTGCCGCAGCGCCGCTCGCCGGTGCAAGGCGCTGGCCCGAAGTGCCTGCGGTGGCCGCGCCGCCTGTGCTCGAACTGCCGGCGGTGCAGCCGCCGTCGGTGATCGGCATGCCGGCGCCCGGCGATGTGCCGGTCCGCGCGCGTGAACCGGCGGCCGCTGCCGTGCGCGAGGCCTGAGCGATGTCGAGTGCCAACAGCAACGGCAGCGATCCGCAGGCCGGCGAGGCGGCCCAGGACGCACCGGCCGGCGACAGCTTCATGTCGCACCTGGTGGAGCTGCGCCAGCGGGTGGTGCGCGCCGCCGGCGCGGTGCTGCTGGTGTTCCTGATCCTGTCGCCGTTCATGAAGTACATCTTCGACATGGTCTCGCTGCCGCTGATGTCGGCGCTGCCGGAAGGCACCAAGCTGCTGGCCACCGGCGTGATCTCTCCGTTCGTCGTGCCCCTGAAGGTGACGCTGTTCGTCGCCTTCCTGCTCGCGCTGCCCTACGTGCTCTACCAGGCCTGGGCCTTCGTCGCGCCCGGCCTGTACCAGCACGAGAAGCGCCTCGCGCTGCCGGTGCTGTCGACCAGTGTCGGCATGTTCTTCCTGGGCATGGCCTACTGCTACTTCGTCGTGTTCGGCTTCGTGTTCAGCTTCATCGCCGGCTTCGCGCCCGAATCGGTCGCGGTCGCCCCCGATATCGAGAACTACCTGTCGTTCGTGATGGGCATGTTCCTCGCCTTCGGGCTCACCTTCGAGGTGCCGGTGGTGGTGGTGCTGCTGGTGCGTTTCGGCGTGGCGACGATCGAGCAGCTCAGGCAGGCGCGTCCCTACGTCATCGTCGGTGCCTTCGTCGTCGCGGCGATCGCGACCCCGCCGGACGTCATATCCCAACTGCTGCTGGCGATCCCGTTGTGCCTGCTCTACGAGGTCGGCCTGCAGGTCTCGCGCTTCACTGGGCTGTCGCCGTCGCGGGCCGAGGCCGATGCGCAGGCGGCCGCCGATGCTTCCGCCACCGGCACCGCTAAAGATTCCTGATCCGGGGCCGTTGAGCGGTCTACGACCGGACGCTCGTCCGATCTGAACCCGGAGCGCAGATGATCCTGACCAACATCGAAGTCATTCCCGGCAAGCGCGTCGTGCGCCACCTCGGGCTGGTCCAGGGCAGCACGGTGCGCGCGAAGAACGTCGGGCGCGACATCATGGCGAGCCTGAAGAACATCGTCGGTGGCGAGCTGAAGGGCTACACCGAACTGCTGAACGAGGCACGCGAGGAAGCCACCGAGCGCATGGTGCGCCAGGCCCAGGCGGCCGGTGCCAATGCGGTGCTCAACGTACGCTTCTCGACCTCGTCGATCACCCAGGGCGCGGCTGAACTGTTCGCCTACGGCACCGCCGTCGTCGTCGAGTAGGCAGCCGGCGTGCAGACCCTCGTCGCGTTCGCCGACCTGATCGTATTCGCGGTCCTGCTGCTGGTCGGCTATGGCGTCGGCCGCATCGCCGAGAAGGCGCACTATGCATCGATCCGCAAGCGCGAGAAGCTGTTCGAGCGGGTGACGGTGTTCAGCTGCCGCTTCCCGCCGACGGTGTCGCAGCCGTACCAGGCATCGCTGGTCTGCGGCAGCGTGGTCGTGTCGCAGGACTACTTCAAGGCGGTGGCGGCCGGCCTGTACAGCATCTTCGGCGGCCGGGTGCGCTCGTACGAGAGCCTGCTCGACCGTGCGCGGCGCGAGTCGGTGCTGCGCATGAAGCACGCGGCGCTGCGCAAGGGAGCTTCGATGATCATCAACGTGAAGTTCCAGACCGCGCAGGTGCCTGGACGCGGCGTCGGTGCGGTCGAGCTGGTCGCCTACGGGACGGCGCTGCGCCCGGTCGCGTGAGCGACTGGAGCAACCCCAGGCTGCCGCAGGAGGCGGTGAACGTCGGCGAGTCGCGTCCGCTGCTCTCGTTCTTCGTCATGGTGGCGGGCCTGGGCGCCGTCATCGCGGCCTGTGCGCTGGTGTTGATGGTGTTCGCCCAGGCGATCGCCGCCTGGCTGCCCTTCTCGGCTGAACAGGCCGTCGCCGCCCGGTTCGTGAAGCCCGCGGACCCCGGTGCCGAGCCGGAGGCGACGCTGCAGGCACTGGCGGAATCGCTCGTCGGCCCCCAGGGACTGCCACCCGGGATGACGCTGAAGGTGCACTACAACCTGCTGCCGGTCGCCAATGCCTCGGCGACCGTCGGTGGCAACATCACCATCTACCGCGGGCTGGTCGAGGCGATCGACAGCGAGAATGCGCTGGCGATGGTGCTGGCCCACGAGATCGCCCATATCCGCCACCGCGATCCGGTGCGCAGCCTCGGTCGCGGCATGGCACTGGCCGTGGTGATGTCGGCGGTGTCTGCCGGCGCCGGCTCCGCGGTGGCCGACTGGCTGCTCGGCAGCGCCGGCAACCTGACCGTGCTCAGCTTCAGCCGTTCGCAGGAGGCCAGGGCCGATGCCGATGCGCTGGCGGCGGTCGCGCAGCGCTACGGGCATGTGGCGGGTGCCGATGCGTTCTTCCGCGAGATGCAGCGCAGGTCGGCCAGCGCCGGCGCCGCCGGTTCGGTGCCGGTGTTCATGCGCACCCATCCCGCGACTGAAGACCGGCTGCAGCGGATGCAGAACCTGGCCGCCGATCGGCGCTGGGCGACGGACGGCGCGTTGATGCCGCTGCCGCCCGTGCTGCAGGCGATCCGCGATGCGCGAGCGGCGAAGGAACTCCCCGGGGGGTGACCCCGGAGGTCGAACGGCGCTACGATCCGTCGGGGCGCCAGGCGCTGGCGACCCGGGTGCGACCCGGGCGCGGGCTGGACAGGTGGCCTGTCTATTGCTTCATGCCGCTGTACGATTCCCGCAAGGAGCCACCAGATGCCCGGTCTCACCCGACGCACCGAGCCGCCTGCCGCGGCATTCCTCCTGGCTGCGGCCTGCCTGTCCGCCACGAGCCTGTCGTTCGCGCAGGCCTGGCCGGTGAAGCCGGTGCGCATGATCGTGCCGATCGCCGGCGGCGGATCGACCGACGCGATCGCGCGCCTGGTGGGTACCAAGCTGGGCGAACTGTGGGGCCACACCGTGGTGGTCGAGAACCGGCCTGGCGGCTCGACCATGATCGGCGCCGAGGTGGTTGCACGCGCGGCACCGGACGGCTACACGATGCTGATGGCGACCTCGGCCTTCCCGGCGAACTTCAGCCTGTTCCGCAAGGTGCCCTACAAGCTCGCCGACTTCGCACCGATCTCGAACGTCGCCGAGTCGCCGAACGTGCTCGCGGTGCATCCGAGCGTGCCGGCGAAGAACGTGAAGGAACTGATCGCCCTGCTGCGGTCGCGGCCCGGGCAGATCAACTACGGGTCGGGTGGCGTCGGTGGCTCCACCCACCTGGCGGCTGAACTGTTCAAGCTGCTGGCGAAGGTCGACATCACCCACATCCCTTACAAGGGCGGCGGCCCGGCGGTGGTCGACCTGCTGGGCGGCCAGATCTCGATGATCTTCGGCAACCTGCCGGCCGTGCTGCCGCACGTGAACTCCGGGCGCATCAACGTGCTGGCCATCGCCTCGGCGAAGCGCTCGCCGACGATGCCCAACCTGCCGACGATGGACGAAGCCGGCGTGCGCGGCTTCGAGGCATCCACCTGGGCCGGATTGCTGATGCCTGCCGGTACGCCGCAGGCGATCATCGACAGGTTCTACGCCGACCTCCTGAAGATCTATGCGCAGCCCGACATGCGGGAGCGCATGGCGACCGGCGGCTTCCAGGCGGTCGGCAATTCGCCGAAGGAGTTCGCCGCGTACATCGACATGGAGATCGCGCGCTGGGAGAAGGTGATCCGCGCAGCCGGCATCAAGGCAGAATAGGGACGCCGCGCCACGCGCGTGCGCGGATACCGGGGAGGGGGCAGCATGGCTGGCACAGACATCAGGGGCGCCGGCGACGGCACCGAAATCCACCGCAAGCTGCTGGCTTCGATCGACAGCGACCGCGAAGACCTGGTGGGGCTTTGCCTCGCGCTGGGCAACATGGCGACCCCGCATGCACAGGAGCGGCCGGGTGCCGAGTACGTGCGCGAGTGGCTGTCTGCGCACGGCATCGATGCCTGGCTGCAGCCGATCACCGAGCGCAGCGCGAACGTGGTCGGGCACCTGCCGGGCAGCGGGGAGGGCACCAGCCTGATCGTCGATGCCCACCTGGATACCGGGCCGGCGCTGTCCGCCGATGCCACCGAGGCCGACCGCCGCATCGAGGGGGCCTGGGTCGACGGCGACCTGATCATCGGCAAGGGCGTGATCAACGACAAGGGCCAGCTGTGCGCGTTCATGATCGCGCTGCGGGCGATCCGCCGCATGGGCATCCGGCTGCGCGGCGACTGCTACCTGGCCGGCGTCGCGTTCGAGACCGGCCGGCCGTCGGTGGGCGACCTGCAGGGCATCGACTATCCGGGCGAGGGCTTCGGCTCGCGCTGGCTGGTCGACCGGGGCATCACCGCCGACTTCGCGCTGGTCGGCGAGACCTCCGGCTTCGGCATCATCAAGGCCGAGTGCGGCGAGGCGTCGATCAAGGTGCACGTGCCGGGCAAGCGGGTCTACACCCCGCGCCATGAACGTACCGCCGCCCTCGGCCCGGCGTCCAATGCCTTCGTGAAGGCCGCGCACCTGGTGATCGCGATCGAGGAATGGGCGATCGGCTACACGCAGCGCGAGACCCGGCCGTTCCCCGGCGGGCAGTTCGTGCCGCGTGCGCAGGTGGTGAAGGTCAGCGGGTCCGAGGCACTGGGCTGGTGCGACATCCATGTCGACGTGCGCATCGTGCCGGGCAAGAACCCGGAACTCGTCCGGCGCGAGATCGCGCAGGTGGCGGCGAAGCTGGGCATCGACGCGAAGGCCTCCGTGTACCAGTATTCGCGCGGCCATGTGGCGAAGCATGCCGAGCCGCTGGTGGCGGCGATCGAGGCGGCCCACCGGCACCTGTTCGGCACGCCGACGCCGATCCCGCCTGCGGCCGAGACCAGCATGTGGCGCGACGTGAACGTCTTCAACGAGGTCGGCATCCCCTCGGTCTGCTACGGACCGCCGCGGCAGATGGAGCCGTTCAGCGGCGCGCGCGATCGGGCGATGAAGATCGACGACCTGCTCGCCGCGACCAAGGTCTACGCTGCGACGATCCTCAACCTGTGCGAGGTGGCGTCGGTCGACTGAGCGGTGTCGGCGCGGGTGCCGTCACCCGCGCCGGCGCACCGGCCGCGTCCCGACCTTCACCGTCACCTTCACTTCCTTGCGCTCGCGCACCAGCGTGATCGCGGCGTTGCTGCCCGGCTTGAGGGCTGCGACCGTGTTGAGCAGTGCACTCGCATCGCCCACCGGCTTGCCCTCGATCGCCACCACGACGTCGCCCGGGCGCAGGCCGCCGCCTTCCGCCGGCCCGCCGCGCACCACGCCGGCGACCAGTGCGCCACCGCTGGCCCCGATGCCGAACGATTCCGCCAGCGTGCGGGTGAGGTCCTGGGTCTCGACGCCGAGCCAGCCGCGCACCACCTGCCCGGAGGCGATCAGCTGGTCCATCACCTGGCGCACCGTCTCCGCCGGGATGGCGAAGCCGATGCCCTGCGAGCCGCCGCTGCGCGAGAAGATCAGCGTGTTGATGCCGATCAGGTTGCCCTGGGTGTCGATCAGTGCGCCGCCCGAATTGCCCGGGTTGATCGCTGCATCGGTCTGCACGAAGTTCTCGAACGGGCTCACGCCCAGCTGGTTGCGCCCGAGCGCGCTGACGATGCCCATGGTGACGGTCTGCCCGACGCCGAACGGATTGCCGATCGCGAGCACGACGTCGCCGACGCGCACCTTCGACGTGTCGCCGATGCTGATCGCCGGCAGGTTCGCCAGGTCGGCCTTGATCACCGCCAGGTCGGTGTCGGGATCGGAGCCGACCACCGTGGCCGGCGCCCGGCGACCGTCCGACAGCGCGACCTCGATCTGCGCGGCGGAATCGACGACATGGGCATTGGTGACGATGAAGCCGTTGGCATTGACGATCACGCCCGAGCCGAGGCTGGCCGGACGCTGCCGTGCATCGCCTTCGCCCCGGCCCCGGCCGCCCGGCGCGCGGTCGCCGAAGAAGAACTGGAAGAACGGATCCTCGAGCATCGGATTGCGTTCTCGAGGGGATGCCCGGGCCGTCGTGTAGATGTTCACCACCGACGGCATCGATCGTCCGGCGGCGTCGGAATACGAGCCGGTGGCCGGCAGCGCCGGGACTGCCCCGGCCGAAGGGGCGGGCGAGCCCTGGGCGGATCCGGTCCCGGGGGCCGGGGTCGCGGACGCGGACGCGCCGGGCAGCGTGCGCCACGGCTGCAGCGGTGCCGGCATGAGGTCCGGGCGGAAAAGGGCCGCGACGAACCACACCCCTAGGGTGATCGTCACCGCCTGGGCGAACAGCAGCCAGATCCTCTGCATCCCTGGATTCCCCGTATCGATTGCCGGTCGCGCAGCAGGTCGGCGATCCAGCGGAAGCCCGGCCGGGTCCGCCATCCGTTCCCTGTACCCGCGATGACACTGGCGAGGCTACCATCGGGCCCTTCGGCGCGCGATCCGGGCCCGTCCGTCCGGTAGTCCGCGCCCCGCGCGCCCGCGCGGATTCCGAAAGGCCATCGATGGATCGTCAGGCCCTGTCCGAGTACCTGGAAAAGCTGCTTCCGCCAGCGGCCGTGGAGGATTACTGCCCGAACGGCCTGCAGGTGGAAGGACGGACGGAAATCCGCCGGATCGTGTCCGGCGTCACCGCATCGCAGCCGTTGATCGATGCCGCAGCCGAGTCCGGCGCGGACGCCCTGCTGGTGCATCACGGCCTGTTCTGGAAGGGCGACAGCGGGCGGCTCACCGGTTATCGCCGTGCGCGCGTCGCTCGGCTGATCCACGCGGACATCAATCTGTACGCCTTCCACCTGCCGCTCGACATCCACCCTGAACTCGGCAACAACACCCAGCTCGGCCTGCGCCTGGGCCTGGAACGGACCGGTTCGCTCGACCGCGCCGGCCTGCTCGCGGTCGGGGACGTGCCGGGTGCGGCGGGGGCCGGCACGACCCTTGGCGAGTTCGCCCGGCAGGTCGCCCGCGCGCTGGGCCGGGAGCCGCTGGTGGTCGGTGATCCCGCCCAGCCGTTGCGGCGGGCGGCGTGGTGCACGGGCGGTGGCCAGCGCTACATCGAGGATGCCTGGCCGCGCGCCGACGTGTTCATCACCGGCGAAGTCTCCGAGCAGACGGTGCACGTGGCGCGCGAATGCGGAATCGGGCTGGTCTGCGCCGGCCACCATGCGACCGAGCGTTACGGGGTGCAGGCGGTGGGCGAGCACCTGGCGCGGGAACACGGCCTGGAACATCGCTTCGTCGACATCGACAATCCCGCCTGACCCGCCCGTCCGGCCGGTTTCGTTCACCATCCGGCCTGTCGAATGGCGCGGGGAACGCGCCCCGACCACCCGGTGAACGCATCCGAGGCTTCTGGTCTTGCATGCGATTCGGTACAATCCCGTGGTTATGGTTCCGGCAAAGGCTAGAATGGCATGAGCAATCCACCCTCGATGACCGCGCCCGTCGTTGGCAATGCAGGCAGCGGATCCTTCACGCCGCCGCCACCCGGCGCCGAAATGCCGCAGCGGCGAAAGCTGCTCCTGGCTGCCACGTCCGCCATCGGTGCGGTGGGCGCGGCGGCGGTCGCGGTTCCTTTCGCCGCCAGCTGGTTCCCCAGCGAAC
>JAIENF010000714.1 GCA_019751575.1 Burkholderiales bacterium | reverse complement strand
CGAAAGCGGCAGCAGCAGCGACCGCAGCGGCCACCGCCGCCGCGGTCGTGACGCCCCCCGCCGCCACGCCCGCGCCACCCCCCGCGACCCGGCCTGCCGAGAGCGCCATCGCCGGCAGCGAAGAGGTGCTGCGCACCGTCGAGCAATGGGCGCAGGCGTGGTCCGGCAACGACGTGAACCGTTACCTCGCGTTCTATGCGAAGGACTTCAAGGTACCTGGCGGCGACTCCCGTGCCGAATGGGAGCAAAACCGCCGCGACCGGATCGCGAAACCGAAGAAGATCGAGGTACGGATCAGTTCGCCGCAGGTGAAGCCGCTGGGCCCGAACCGGATGTCTGTCGTGTTCCGCCAGGACTACCGGTCGGCGACGCTGAAGTCGAGCGCGCCCAAGACCCTGATCCTCGTCCGTGTCGGCGAGCGATGGCTGATCGAGCAGGAGCAGGTCGGACGGTGATCGACTGCGCCGCACGGTCCGGTTGAGCGCGCCAGCGTGAAGACGCCATGACGCTCTTCGCCCGCGTCCGGCAAGGCCGGATGAACGACCTGGTGCCACCGGTGCTGCTGCTGTCGCTGCTCGTTTCCCTGGGCGGCGCACTGTTCTTCCTCTTCACGCCGGCGGAGGACGTGCACGCACTCGGGCGCACGCCGGGCAGCAGCAGCGGCGGCATCGGCACGCCGGGCAGCGCCGGGTCGCTGTCCGCATCGATCGCCGCCACGCTGGACTCCGGATCCCGGACGACGAGCGATGTCGAGACCAGCCTGGTGCGCGGCATCCTCGAGCTTGCGCGCAGCAGGCCCGATGCGGCGCTCGCCGAGATCGACCGCGTGCTGGCCGGCAACCCGAACTTCCGGCTCGCGCACCTGGTGCGCGGGGACCTGCTGATGGCCCGATCGCGGCCACTCACCGATTTCGGCAACGCCGCGAGGGAAGGCGGCGGCACGTCCGACGGACCGGCGGACCGCCTTGAACGCGTCGATGAATTGCGCGCCGAGGCCCGTGCCCGCCTGACCCGCCTGGCTGCCGAGCCACCGCCAGACCGCCTGCCGCGGCATATCCTCCAGCTCGATCCCCGGCAGCGCTTCGCGATCGTCGTCGACAGCGCCAAATCGACGCTCTATGTCTTCGAGCAGGTCGACGGGCAGCTCCGCTACCTGAAGGATTTCTACATCAGCGTCGGCCGCAACGGCGTGGACAAGATGCGCGAGGGCGACAAGCGCACGCCGCTCGGCGTCTACCATGTGCGGGCCAACCTGCCGCGCCAGAAGCTGCCCGACTTCTACGGCAGCGGTGCGCTGCCGATCAACTACCCCAACGAACTCGACCGGATCGAAGGCCGCACCGGGCACGGCATCTGGCTGCATGGAGTGCCCTCGGACACGTTCGCGCGTCCGCCGCAGTCGTCGGACGGCTGCGTGGTGCTCGCCAACCCAGACTTCGCTGCATTGCTGCCGCTGATGCAGATCGGCCTCACGCCGGTGGTGATCGCGCCGCGCATCGAATGGGTCGACGCCAGCGCGATCCAGGCCACCCGCGCCTCGCTTTCGCAGGCCGTGGAAGCCTGGCGGCGCGACTGGGAAGGACGCGACATGCAGGCCTACCTGCGGCATTATTCGGCCGCGTTCACCAGCACCGGCCAGGCACGCACCCTCGCCGCCTGGTCGGAACAGAAGGGAAAGGTCAACGCGAGCAAGACGTGGGTGCGCATTGGACTGCGCAACACCAGCATGTTCCTGGATCCGAACCGCGATAACCTAGCGGTCGTGCAGTTCGATCAGGAATACTCGAGCAACAATCTCAACCAGCAGATGCGCAAGCGCCAGTACTGGCGGCTGGAAGGCGGCGTTTGGCGCATCGTCTTCGAAGGCAACGCGTGACCCCGGCCCGGCCGACGGGTCGAATGGCGACACGGTACAGGGAGTCGATGTGCACAGACTGATACAGCGGTGGTTCCGGCAGTTCGTCCCGCAACTCATGTTCGCGGCCATGCTGGGCACCAGCCTGGCCGGCAACGCGCTCGCGCAGAAGAACCCGCGCGTCGAGTTCACCACCAACTACGGCCCGATCGTGGTCGAACTCTTCCCCGACCGTGCGCCCGAGTCGGTGCGCAACTTCCTGCAGTACGTGAAGGAAGGCCATTACGAAGGCACGGTGTTCCACCGCGTGATCCGCGGCTTCATGGTCCAGGGCGGAGGCTTCACCGCCGACTTCAAGGAAAAGCCGACCCGCGAACCGATCAAGAACGAAGCTGAACTGACCTTCAAGGCGGGGCTTCGGCACGAGATCGGCACGCTCGCGATGGCACGCACCCGCGACCCGCACAGCGCGACCGCGCAGTTCTTCATCAACGTCGCGCGCAACGACTTCCTGGACTTCCGCGAACGCACCGTGGTCGGCTTCGGCTATGTCGTGTTCGGCCGGGTGGTCAAGGGCCTCGAGACGGTCGACCAGATGCTGCAGGTACCCACCGGCCCCGGTGGCCCGTTCAAGACCGACGTGCCGGCGAAGCTGCCGGTCATCGAGAAGGCAGTGATCCTGGGCGCCCGCTGAACATCGGCCCGGACACATGACCTTCCATCAACGCCCCTCCAGAGGAAAGAACCCAGAATGATCAGACTGCACACCAGCGCCGGCGTGATCGGCCTCGAACTCGACGCCGCGAAGGCACCGCTCACGGTGGCGAACTTCATCGAGTACGTGAAGGCCGGCCACTACGACAACACGATCTTCCACCGGGTGATCGACGGCTTCATGATCCAGGGCGGCGGCTTCGAGCCCGGCATGAAGCAGAAGAAGACCCGCGACCCGGTGACCAACGAGGCCGACAACGGCCTGAAGAACGACAAGTACACGGTGGCGATGGCGCGCACCTCCGAACCGCACTCGGCCTCGGCGCAGTTCTTCATCAACGTGGCCGACAACGACTTCCTGAACTTCACCTCGCCGACGCCGCGCGGCTGGGGCTACTGCGTGTTCGGCAAGGTGGTCGAGGGCCGTGAAGTGGTCGACCAGCTGCGCAGCGTCGCCACCACCTCGCGCGCCGGCCACCAGGACGTGCCGGCCGAGGACGTGGTCATCACCCGGGCGGAAGTGGTCGAAGGCTGAGGCCCGGTCATCCCCGGGCGGGAGACGGCAGGATGGCCGGGCCGACGCTGCTGATCTCGGACCTGCACCTGTCGGCCGCGCGCCCCGCCGCGACCGCGGCCTTCCTCGCCCTGCTCGCGGGCCCGGCCCGCGACGCGGCGGCCCTGTACATCCTGGGCGACCTGTTCGACTACTGGATCGGCGACGAAGACATCGACGATCCGGCGGTACGCCCGATCGTGGACGCGCTGGCCGCCGTGTCGAACGGCGGCACGGCCGTCTCGTTCATGCATGGCAACCGCGATTTCCTCGTCGGCGAGCGGTTCGCGGCAGCCACCGGCATCCGCCTGCTGCCCGACCCGCTGCTGCTGCAACTGGACGGGGTTCCCACGCTGCTGATGCATGGCGACACCCTTTGCCTCGAGGACGCCGCCTACAACCGGTTCCGCGCGGCCGTGCGCGACCCGGCCTGGCAGCAGGCCTTCCTGGCCCGCCCGGTGGCGGCCCGGCGCGAAGAGGCGCAGCGCCTGCGCGCGATCAGCGAGCACGAGAAGAAGTCCAAGCCGGCCGAGATCATGGACGTGACGCCAAGCGAGGTGCTCCGGACGCTGCGTGCGTTCGACTATCCCCGGCTGGTGCATGGCCATACCCACCGTCCGGGGCGGCACCTGCATCCGGTCGATGGACGGCCGTGCGAGCGCTGGGTCCTGCCCGACTGGCAGCAGGTGGCCGCAGGGCTCAGGGCCGACCAGGGCCGCCTGTCACCGTTCTGAGCCCCTCAGGCACCCCTCAGGCAGCCCTTCACCCGTCCAGCCCGCGCGCGAGGTCTGCCTTCAGGTCGACCACCGCCTCCAGCCCGACGGCGATCCGGATCAGCCCTTCGGTGACGCCGGCCGCATCGCGCGTGGCCTGGGGGATCCGGCCATGGGTGGTGGTCGCCGGATGCGTGATCGTCGTCTTGGCATCGCCCAGGTTGCCGGTGATGGACATCAGCTTCGTGGAATCGATGATGCGCCAGGCCGCTTCGCGGCCGCCCTTGACCTCGAACGACACCACGCCGCCGCCACTCTTCTGCTGGCGCATCGCCAGCGCATGCTGCGGGTGCGACGCGAGGCCGGGATACAGGACGCGCGCCACCTTCGGGTGCTTCTCGAGCCAGGTCGCGAGTTCGAGTGCGCGCGCGCTGTGCGCCTCCATCCGGATGCCCAGCGTCTCCATGCCCTTCAGGCACACCCAGGCATTGAACGGGCTCATCGACGGCCCGGCGTTGCGCATGAACTGAAGCATCGGGCCGTGCACCAGCGCCTTGTTGCCGAGCACCGCGCCGCCGAGCACCCGCCCCTGCCCGTCGAGGTACTTGGTGGCGGAGTGGATGATGATGTCCGCGCCCATTTCCAGCGGGCGCTGCAGCGCCGGCGAGCAGAAGCAGTTGTCGACGATCAGCACCGCGCCGGCGCGGTGGGCGATCGACGCCAGCGCGGCGATGTCGGACACCTCGGTCAGCGGGTTGGACGGCGTCTCGACGAAGAACATCTTCGTCTCAGGGCGCACCGCAGCCTCCCAGGCCGATGGATCGGTCGGCGGCACGAACGACACCTGCAGGCCGAACTTCTCGAAGAAATTGGTGAACAGCTGCACGGTGGAGCCGAACACGCCCTGCGAGACCACCACGTGGTCGCCGGCCTTGAACAGCGCCATGGTGATCGCCAGGATCGCCGACATGCCGGATGCGGTCGCGACGCAGCACTCCGCGCCCTCGAGCGCGGCCAGCCGCTCCTCGAAGGCGGTGACCGTAGGATTGGTGAAGCGCGAATAGACATTGCGCCCCTCGATGCCCTTCTGGAAGGCATCGGCCGCCTGCTGCGCGTTGTCGAACACGAAGCTGGAGGTCAGGTACATCGCCTCGCTGTGCTCGCCGAACTGGCTGCGATGGATGCCGGTGCGCACGGCGAGCGTGTCGAGCTGGTACTTGTCCATGGACGTTCTCCGGAAAACAAAAAGACCCGTCCAGCTTCGGGCTGACGGGTCGCGCTGGCGGGTACGGAACGTACCGGAGGCTATCGTTCGCCTTAGCTGGATTTGTATGGCGCCCGCAAGCTGCCCGCCGCGGATGCCGCGCGGGCCGTCAAATCGGCGCAGGGGAATTCTGCGACGCACGTGCGCCGGCTGTCAAACGGCTCCCGTTGTCGCGCGGCACGGCCGACAACCGGGTACCCTGAGCCCTTGCCGGAACCGACGACGCAGGAAGACGCCGATGAGCCCCAGGACCTTCACCGCCTCCATCACTTCGATCGCCCCGCCCGCGACCATGCTGTGTCTGGCCGCCCTCGGCACTGCCGGCGTGGCCTGCGCGCAGCCGGCCCCGCCGGCCGCCCAGACGTTGCCGGCCGGACCGATGCGCATCGTGGTGCCGTTCGCCCCGGGCGGCTCCACCGACGTGATGGCGCGCATCATCGCGCAGCGCCTGGGCGAGCGCATCCGCCAGCCGGTGCTGGTGGAGAACCGGGCCGGCGCCAACGGCACGATCGGCGCGGCCCATGTCGCGAAGTCGCCCGGCGACGGCCGCACGCTGCTGCTGGTGCAGGCCGGCTATGCATCCAATCCGAGCCTGTTCAGGAACCTGCCCTACGACCAGTCGCGCGACCTGCTGCCGGTCACCAACCTCGCATCCGGACCCCTGGTGCTGGTGGTGCATCCTTCGCTGCCGGTACGGTCGGTGAAGGACCTGATCGCCCTGGCACGCGCCCGGCCGGGGTCGCTGAACGTCGGCGTGCCGGGTACCGGCTCGCTCAACCACCTGGCGGCGGAACTGTTCAACCTCAACACCGGCATCCGGACGACCAGCGTGCCGTACAAGGGCACCGGCGGCGCGCTCGCCGACGTGCTGGCCGGCAACGTGGAGGCCTACTACATGAACCTCGTGCTCAGCCAGCCGTACGTGAAGAGCGGCAAGCTTCGCGCGATCGGCGTGACCAGCGCGAAGCGCTCCCCGATCGCGCCGGACATCCCGGCAATCGCGGAGGCGGGCGTGCGTGACTTCGACCTCACGACCTGGTTCGGCCTGCTCGTGCCCGGGACCACGCCGCGCGACGTGCTCGACCGCGTGCACCACGACGTGCTGCAGGTGCTCGCCTTGCCCGACGTGCGCGAGCGCCTGGCGGGCGACGGGCTCACCGTCGTCGGCGACACGCCCGAGCAGTTCGCCGCGTTCGTCGCGGCGGAGACGGCGAAGGCGGCACGCATCATCAAGGCAGCAGGGATCAGCGTGGGCCAGTAGCCCGCCGGCACCCGCTCAGATGACCGAACGCTCCGGCAGGATGGTGGACAACACGCGCAGGTAATTGCCGCCGAGGATGGCCGCGATGTCGTCCTCGCCGTAGCCATGCCGCTGCAGGCCCTCGACCAGGTTGGGCAGGTCCTCGATCTCCTCGAAGCCCTTCACGACCGGCGGCTCCGCGCCCGGGCTGTGTCCGTCGCGGATGCTGCGCGGCCCGTCGTACTTCACGAAATCCATGCCCAGCGCCATGTGCTTCACCCCGACCAGCCCGACGATGTAGTCGATGTGCTGCAGCATCTGCTCGATCGACGATTCCTTGCCGGCCACGGTGAACGGCAGCGCCAGGATGCCGATCACGCCCCCCTGGGCGGCGATCGCCCGGATCTGGTCGTCGTCGAGGTTGCGCATGTGGTCGTAGACGCCGCAGGCATTCGCATGGCTGACGATCAGCGGTGCACTGGCGACCTCCAGCGACTGGTAGAAGCCCGCCTTCGCCATGTGCGACAGGTCGACCACCATGCCCAGCCGGTTCATCTCGCGGATCACGTCCACGCCGAAGCGGGTGAGCCCCCCGCCGCTGCGGCTCTCCCACACGCCGTCGCCGAGCTCGTTGCGCAGGTTCCAGGTGGGCTGCATCGAACGCACGCCCAGCCGGTAGAAATTGCGCAGCTGCGCGATGCCGCCCTGCAAAGGCTTGCCGCCCTCGAGGTGGAGGATGAACTTCACATGGTCGTGCAGCCGCGCCGTCGGCAGGTCGCCGCGCGTCTTCACCAGCGTGAAGCGGCTGCCCGGTGCCGACATCTCCCGCAGGAACTGGTCGAGGTTGTCGAGCGTCGCCTCGAGGAAGCGCCCCGTGTTCTGCGAATGCGCCCAGGAGTCGCCACCGACCGCGTACACCGACAGGTCGATGCGGTCGCGGATCAGCCGCGGGACGATCGCGTCCCCGAGCGGCGACGCTTCGCCCATCAGCGTGCGGTGCACCTGTTCGTAGACGTCACGATGGCCCTCGATGACCAGGTGCCGCTGCAGGATGCGCGATGCTTCGGTTTCGGTCATGCCATTCCCGTGCCGCGGCTACTCCGCGGATTCGAGGTTCAGGTCGAGCTGGGTGCTGGCCTCGCGGGAACGCTGCCGGTCGCCGTCCTCGCGGTTGGCTTCCAGGCAGTCGAGGTACTCGGGGGTGACGTCTCCGGTGACGTACTTGCCGTCGAAGCAGGAGGTCTCGAATCGCCCGATCGACGGGTTCGCGGCTCGCACGTCCTCGATCAGGTCGTCGAGGTCCTGGTAGATCAGGCGGTCGCAGCCGATCTCGCGCGCGATCTGCTCGACCGTGCGTCCGGATGCGATCAGTTCGCTGCGCGTGGGCATGTCGATGCCATAGACGTTGGGGAAGCGCACCGGCGGCGCAGCCGATGCGAAATGCACCTTGCGTGCCCCAGCCTCGCGCGCCATCTGCACGATCTCCTGGCTGGTGGTGCCGCGGACGATCGAATCGTCCACGATCAGCACGTTCTTGCCCTTGAACTCGGTGCCGAGCGCGTTGAGTTTCTGGCGCACCGACTTCCTGCGCACCGCCTGCCCGGGCATGATGAAGGTGCGGCCGATGTAGCGGTTCTTGATGAACCCCTCGCGGTACGGCAGGTTCAGGTGCTTCGCCAGCTGCATCGCCGCCGGCCGGGAAGAGTCGGGGATCGGCATCACCACGTCGACGTCCAGGCCAGGGAAATCGCGTTCGATCTTGCGCGCCAGGCTCTCCCCCATGCGCAGGCGGGTGTCGTAGACCGAGATGCCGTCGATCACGGAGTCGGGCCGTGCGAGGTAGACGAACTCGAAGATGCACGGTGCGAGTTCGGTGCGGTCGGCGCATTGCCGGCTCTGGAAGACGCCCTGCTCGTCGATGAACACCGCCTCGCCCGGGGCGACATCGCGCAGCGGCGTGAAGCCGAGCGCATCCAGCGCCACGGTCTCGGACGACACCATGAACTCGGTGCCAGCCTCGGTCTCGCGGCTGCCGATCACCAGCGGCCGGATGCCGAACGGGTCGCGGAACGCGAGCAGGCCGTAGCCTGCGATCATCGCGACCACCGCGTAGGCACCACGCACCCGCTTGTGCACGCCTGCGACCGCCCTGAAGATCGTGTTCGCGTCCAGGTGGAAGCCGGCCGAGTTGCGCGCGAGTTCATGCGCGAGCACGTTCAGCAGCACCTCGGAATCGGAATCGGTGTTCACGTGGCGCAGGTCGTCGCGGAACAGCTCGCGGCGCAGCGCCTCGGAATTGGTCAGGTTGCCGTTGTGGCCGAGCACGATGCCGAACGGCGAGTTCACGTAGAACGGTTGCGCCTCGGCCGACGACCACGCGGAACCTGCCGTCGGATAGCGCACGTGCGCGATGCCGACATTGCCGGCAAGGGTGCGCATGTTGCGCGTGCGGAACACGTCTCGGACCAGCCCCAGGCCCTTGTGCATGTGGAAGGTGTTGCCTTCGCTCGTGACCAGGCCCGCTGCATCCTGGCCACGATGCTGGAGCAACAGCATTCCGTCGTACAGCTCCTGGTTCACGGGAGCTTTTGCCACCATTCCGACGATGCCACACACGAGGCTTTCTCCCTTCGGCTCGATACCGTCTGTATCGGGGCGGTGGCGGGAGAAGTCGAGCCCCCGCGCCCCGGGCGGTGTGCCTTGGCTTTAGCGAGCCGGAGTATAGACCACCTGCTGCTGCGGCGCGTCGTAGCGGATCTTCCGTGCGAGGTCGGCAGGCAGGTACGGAAGCACCGCCATCGCGAGCACCTCGAGCGGCTGGGACAGCATCGCATCGCGCCACCCCCGGTCCTCCGGCAGCCGCGTCAGGCCGGCCAGCAGCACCGCGATCAGCACGATCAGCAATCCGCGCACCAGCCCGAACGCGAGTCCGAGCACCCGGTCGACGAATCCGAGGCCGACCACCCGGACCAGCTCGACGATCGCCAGCGTGATCACCACCATGAGCAGCAAGGTCGCACCGAACACCAGGACGAACGCGGCCAGCATGCGCAGAGAGTCGTTCGGGATCGCGGCCGGCAGCAGCGGCGCGACCTTGCCGGCAAACGCACTGGCGGCGACGAATGCAGCCACCCAGGACACGAGCGACAGCACCTCGCGCACGAAGCCGCGCATCACCGCGACCAATGCGGACACGCCGATCACCAGCAACACCACGTAGTCGAACCAGGTCATCGGCGCCGCCCGTCCCTCACGACCGGCTCCGTGCGCGGGACGCCTGCGATCGCCCGGGCCCTGCGGCAGCCGTCAGGCACGCTCAGTAGCGCCGGGGAACCACGATGCCGTCGGTCATGCCAAGGGCCTTCACCCGCTCGTTCGCCTGCTCGGCCGCCTGCCGGGAGGGAAACGGCCCGGCCCTGACCCGGGTCTTGTCCCCGGTCGGCGTCTTGATCACTTCCGTGTAGGACCTGATGCCCGCCTTCACCAGTTGACCGTGGCGATCCTTCGCACGACTCACGTCGGAGAAGGCACCCAGCTGGATCACGAAGCTCTTTGCCTCGGCATCCTTCGCGTCGGCGCCTTTCGCCTCCGCGGCCCTGGCTTCCGATGCCTTTGCCTCGGCGACCTTCGTCTCCGCGGCCTTGGCCTCGGCGGCGCGCGCGGCCGTTGCGCGGGCGGCGGCAGCCGCCTCGGCTGCGCTCTTCGCCTCGGCAGCCAGCGCTGCCGCCGTGGAAGCCGCCTCCGCCGCCGGACGCGACGCACCGACCA
>JAIENF010000164.1 GCA_019751575.1 Burkholderiales bacterium | reverse complement strand
GATCGACCGGCCGCGCGTCGGCGGGTGCGGGTGCGGGTGCGGGCAAGGTCACAGCGGCCTCCTGCAGGCGACGGAATGAACCAGGCCGGCGTCGAGCCGGGCCAGCGGCCGCTCGCTGCAGGCGGCCTCGAAGCGGTCGCAGCGTTCGCTGAAGCGGCAGGCGGGAAGGTCGCTGCGCCGCAGGTCAGGCAGGTAACCGGGAATCGCGGCGAGCGACTGCAGGTCGCTGCTGCCGTGTGGCGTGGTGGCGATCAGCCGTGCGGTGTATGGATGCCGTGGATGGGCGAACAGCTCCGCGGTGGGCGCGGTCTCGACCACGTGGCCGGCATGCATCACCACGATGCGGTCGCAATGCTCCGCGGCCAGCCCGAGGTCATGGGTGATCAGCACCGTTGCCATGTTGCGCTTGCGGGCGAGTTCCGAGATCAGGTCCATCACCGCCGCCTGGGTGGTCACGTCGAGGCCGGTGGTCGGCTCGTCCGCGACCAGCAGCGAGGGCGAACAGGCCAGCGCGATCGCGATCATGATGCGCTGGCACAGGCCGCCGGACAGCTCGAAGGGATACGCATCGTACCGGCGCTCGGGGTCGGGGATGCGCACCGAGGCCAGCGCCTCGATCGCGCGTTCGCGCAGGGCGGCCGACGGCGTGCTGGTATGGCGTGCCAGCACGTCTTCGATCTGGTGGCCCACCTTCCGGATCGGGTTGAGGGCGACGCGCGGGTTCTGGAAGATCATCGCCGCCTCGCGGCCGCGGATCGCCTCGAGCTCGGACGCGCTTGCGCGCACCAGGTCGAGCCCGCCGAACACGGCGCGCCCCCCCGTGATGCGTCCCGCGGCATCGAGGATGCCCAGCACGGCGTAGAACAGCACGGACTTGCCCGAGCCGGATTCGCCCACGACGCCGATCGTCTCGCCCTTCCCTACGCTGAACGAGATCTCTTCCAGCGCATGCACCGTGCCGCCGCGCGTGCGGAACTCCACGCCGAGCGACTCCACCGACAGCAGCGGGACCGGGTTCTCCATCAGGTGCGCCGCCGCGGGTCGATCATGTCGCGCAGTCCGTCGCCGAGCAGGTTGAAGCAGAACACCGCCAGCATCAGCACCACGCCCGGGAAGAACGACACCCACCATTCGCCGGAGATCATGTAGCTCGCGCCCTCGGCGACCATGATGCCCCACTCGGGCTGCGGCGGCCGCACGCCCAGGCCGATGAACGACAGGCCGGCCGCGTTCAGGATGGCCCAGCCCATGTTGAGCGAGATCTGCACCATCACCGGCGGCAGGATGTTCGGGAACAGGTGGAAGGCCAGGATGCGCGCTTCGGAATTGCCGGACAGCCTCGCGGCCTCGACGAAGCCTGCATTGCGCCGCACGTTGACCTCGGCCCGCGCGACCCGGATGTAGAACGGGAGGTTGATGATCGCCGTCGCGTAGATGATGTTCTCGACGGAGTTGCCGAGGGCGGCGACGATCGCCATCGCCAGCACGAACAGCGGGAAGGCCATGATGGTGTCGGCCATCCGGCTCACCACGCGATCGATCCAGCCACCGTAGTAGCCGGCGCACGCGCCCAGCGCACTGCCGATCCCGAACGACAGGAGGACCGCGGCGAACGCCATCCCGAAGTCGAGCCCGGTGGCCACGATCACCCGTGACAGGATGTCGCGGCCCAGCTGGTCGGTGCCGAACCAGTGCACGGCCGACGGCGGCTGCAGCACCTGGTCGGGATTGGTGGCCAGCGGGTCGAACGGCGCGATCCATGGCCCGAACAGCGCGAGGAAGAGGAAGGCGCCGAACAGCGCGAAGGCACCGGCGGTGACCGGATTCTCGGCGAGCACGTAGCGCACATGGCGCATGCTCGCCGCGAAACCCGAGGCGGGTGCCACCGGGATCCCTGCCGGAATGGCCGGACCGTCGCTCATGGTGCGTGGCCTCCGATGCGCTCAGTCATCGATGCTCACCCTCGGATCGATCACCGTGTACAGGATGTCGATCATCAGGTTGACCGCCACGAAAAGCAGTGCCATCACCAGCACGAACCCCTGCACCGGCGCGTAGTCGGACTGCACGAGCGCATCGACCGCGAACGAACCGATCCCCGGCCAGGCGAACACCTTCTCGACCACGACGTTGGAGCCGAGCATGAACGAGAACACCATCCCCAGCGTCGTCACCACCGGCAGCATCGCGTTGCGGAACGCATAGCGGTAGAGCACGGTGGAGGACGACAATCCGCTGGCACGCGCGGTGCGGACGAAGTCGGAGGACAGCACGCCCAGCATGGCCGCGCGGGTCATGCGTGCAATGGGCGCGAGCACGAAGATCGCCAGCGTGAGCACCGGAAGGATCATCTGCTTTGCCACGGCGATGAACAGGCCGATGTCGCCGGCCGCCAGGCTGTCGACGAGGTAGAAGCCGGTGATGTGCGGCGGCGGCGAGTACATCGAATCGAGGCGCCCGACCGGCGGCGGCGACACGCCCAGCAGGTAATAGAACACATAGGCCAGCAGCAGGCCGGTGAAGAAGATCGGCAGCGACACCCCGAGCGTGGTGACCAGCCGGCAGGCATGGTCGACCCAGGACCCCGGACGGGTCGAGGCGAGGATGCCGAGCGGCAGCGCCACCGCGCAGGCCACGAGCAGCCCGAGCAGCGTCAGCTCGAGGGACGCGGGCAGCCGGCGCAGGATCTCGTCCAGCACCTGCTGCCCCGTCGATATCGACAGGCCGAGGTCGCCCCGGGAGAGGTCCCCGACGTAGTCGACGAACTGCTTCCACAGGGGCTGGTCCAGGCCGAGCTTGGCACGCACCTGTTCCACCGCCTCCTGCGTCGCGGCAGGCCCGGCATAGAAGGCGGCCGGGTCTCCGGGCAGTGCGCGGGTCAGGATGAAGGTGACGACGACGATCCCGATCACGTTCGGGATCGCCGCCAGCAGCCGCCTGCCGATCAGCCGCAGCACGGGCGCTCAGCCCTTGAAGATCGTGCGGTAGTCGGGCTGCACGTGGAACCAGTACATGTAGCCCTGCACGCTCTTCTGCATCGCCACGTCGAAGGCAGGCTGGATCAATGGCACGCGCGGGACCTCGTTGAACGCGATCTCGATGAAGTTCCTCACCTGTGCGTCGTAGCGCTTGGGGTCGGTCTCGAAACGGGCCGCCTCGATCAGCTTGTCCATCGCCGGGTTCTGGTAGCCCATCGTGTTGAACACGGCGTTCTGCCCGTGGTAGCACCAGTAGAAGAAGTACTCGGGGAAGTTGAGCCAGCCGCCGAAACGGTTGAAGATCAGCGGCATGTCCTTCTTCAGCAGCGCGGCACGCCAGTTGGCGCCCGGTATCTTGTTGATGGCGACCTTGATGTTGATGCGCGCGAGCGCCTCCTGCACCAGGATCGAAACCGGCTCGCCGATCGTCGCCCCGCCCAGGTCGAACGACAGCGTGGTCTCGAAGCCATCGGCCATGCCGGCCTGCTTCATCAGCTCCAGCGCCCGCGGCACGTTCGTGTTGTAGCCATGCGGCACCGGCCATTCCGCCCGGGTCGGGGTATTGGACTTGGCGCCCCACATCTTGTTGCCGCGTCCCCAGAAGCCGATGTCGTTCATCCGGTCGTAAGGCAGCGCCCACGCGATCGCCTGGCGCACCAGCGGGTTGTTGAACGGTGGCCGCGTGGTGTTCATGCCGATGTACATCACCGCATTCTCGATCGGCGTCGAAACCACGCGCACCGGGCCTGCCTCCTTGGCCATCTCGAGGAAATCCTTGGGCGGAAGCTCGTACGTCATGTCGATGTCGCCGCGGGTCAGCAACGCGCGCCGGTTCCCTGCCGACGGGATCTCGCGCTGCACGATGCGGCGAAGCCGCGGCAGCGGACCGCTCTTCCAGTTGTCGAAGCGGGTGTAGATCAGTTCCTGCCCCGGGCGCCAGGCCTCCACCCGGAACGCGCCGCCACCGGCGGTGTTGTTGCGCAGCCAGGCCGCGGCCCAGGGATCCTTGTCGGTCGCGTGCTTCTGTGCGAGCGCCGAGTTGTAGATGGACGGCACCGGCACCGCCATGTTCGGCATCGCCATCTTGTCGCGCCGATCGAGCTCGACGCGGAAGGTGTGGTCATCGACCACGATGAACTGCTTCGGCTCGTTCAACGAGCCTGCCCGCATCTGGAACTGCGGAAAGCCACCCATGCCGAGCGCGCGGTCGTACGACCACTTGACGTCCTTCGCGGTCACCTTCGTGCCGTCGTGGAAGGTCGCGTTCCGGCGCAGCCTGAAGGTCACCGACTGTCCATCCTTCGCGACCTGCCAGCTCTCGGCCAGTTCGGGCTCGAGCTTGTTGTAGTCGTAGGAGACGGTGCCGTCGGGCAGCTTCTTGCGGCCGAACGTCATCAGTCGATCGTAGGCATTCACCGCCACGCCATAGGCCGGGCGGTTCGCGCCGACACCGTGGATGTCGAGGCTGTTCGGGCCGAACTCGTTGCCGACCACCAGGGTTTCCCGCTTTGCATCCTGCGCGAGTGCGCCAGGCGCGACGGCAGCAATCGAGGTGGCACCACCGGTGGCGGCTGCGGACTTGATGAAGCGGCGTCGATTCATGGACTCTCCGATCGTGTGGGAAACGAAGCAGGCTCCTGCGTCGCCCCGGGTCAGGTGTACTGGCGGACACGGCCTTGCATCTGTTGGCACACCAGCTGGTATACCAATCAACCGCGGCCCTTCCCGTCGAGCAACAAGCGTGCCATTGGGCACGCGTGGGCCGCCAACGGCCATCCGACCCTCGAAGCACCGGGGTGGCCGGGTTTTCGCACCGTGGGGACGCACGCCAGGACGCCGCGCGCACCGTGCGCGGGCAGCGTCGGCGCACCGCGCCAGCCGCTAGCCTCGGGGCGCAGCCTCGCGCGCCGCGTCGATCGCCGCCAGCACGAGATTGACCGCGACCGACCTTCGGTACGCCGCCGTCGACCGGATATCGTCCAGCGGGGCGAGGTCCGCGGCCAGCGCCCGTTCGACCTGCGCCCGGTCGATGCCGGACAGGGGCAGCCCGCGCAGCGACCGCGACAGCGAGGGCGCGGGCAACGGCACCGGACCGACCGATGCAAAGCCGAACGAAGCATTGCGCACGACCGCGGGCCCGGCCCCGTCATCGCGCTCGATCAGTGCAGCCATCGCGATCTTGCTGATCGCCTGCGCGCGCCGCGTACCCACCTTCCGGTAGTACGCAGTCACGCGCTCCGCCGGGAACGGTACGGTGACCGAGACCAGCAGCTCATCGCCTTCGGCCAGGGTACGCTTGTATCCGGCGTGGAAACTGGCGTAGTCGATGGTGCGGATGCCCCGAACGCTGGCAAGGGTCAGCCGTGCGCCATAGGCGAGCAGCACCGGCGGATTGTCGGCTGCGGGCGACGCGTTCATGATGTTGCCGCCCAGCGTCGCCCGATTCTGGATCGCGACGGAACCGGTCTGGCGGGCGGACGCGACCAGCATCGGCAACCGGCCTGCGATCACCGGGTGCCGGGCGATGCTGGCGCAGCTGGCCGTCGCGCCGATGGTCACCGAGTCGGGACCGGCCTCGATCGAGCGCAGTTCAGCCAGCGCAGACAGGTCCAGCACGGGCGGCAGTCGCCGTGCGCCCGCATTCCAGCCGACCATCAGGTCGGTGCAGCCTGCGATAGCCACGATGTCCTTGCGCCACCGTGCCCTGGCCGACAGCGCATCGGCCAGGCTCACCGGCCGGTACCACGGCGCTGGCGGCTGGCCGGATACCGGGTCGACGGCGCTCATCGGCCACCTGCCTTGCCGGGGCCGGCATCGGTCGCTGCATCGAGCACCGCCGTGTAGATGCGGGCATAACCGGTGCAGCGGCACAGGTTCCCGGCGAGCGCCTCGCGGACATCGTCCAGCGTGGGTTGCGGCACCCGGTCGAGCAGCGCGCGCGCCGCCAGCACCATGCCGGGCGTGCAGATGCCACACTGGGCAGCACCGGCGCGCGCGAACGCCGTCACCAGCGGGTCGACGCGAGGCAGGCCCTCGATGCTGGTCACCGTGCAACCGTGCAGTTGCCCGACCGGCACCAGGCAACTGTTCACCAGTTCGCCGTCGACCAGCACCGCGCAGGCACCGCACTCGCCCTCCCCGCATCCCTCCTTGGTGCCGGTCTGGCCGGCATGCAGCCTGAGCAGGTCGAGCAACCGCATCGACGGCGCCCCGATGGATCCGTCCACGGTCGACACGGTGCGGCCGTTCAGCGTGAATGCCAGGTCGGGCGCGGGGATCATGCCGCCACCCGCAGGGCATGCGCCGACAGCGCGGCCATCACGTCTTCGGGCATCACCGGCAGGCTGGAGATCCGGGTGCCGAGCGCGAAGTTGACCGCGCTCAGGATGGCCGGACCCGGTCCGTCCATCGGCAGTTCGCCCAGCCCCTTCGCGCCTGCCGGTCCGATGCCGCCCGGCTGCTCCTGGAAGAACACCTGCACCGGGGGAATGTCCGCGGTGGTCGGGATGATGTAGTTGGTCAGCCGGTTGTTGGCCATGGTCCCGGTGTTCCCCCAGGCCACCTTCTCGAACAGCGCGAAACCGATGCCCTGGACGACGCCTCCTTCGACCTGGCCTGCCGCGATCACCGGATTGACCACCTTGCCCACCTCCTGCACGGCAGTGAAGCCCGACAAGGCGACCTCGCAGGTGGCCAGGTCGATCTCGACCTCGGCCACGTAGGCTGCCCATGCGTAACTCGCGTAGGGCGAGCCTTCGAACACGGTCTCGTCCCATTGCACGTTGGCCGGCGGCTCGTAGCGGGCCTGTGCCTCGAGCCGCGGATGACCGTCGAGATAGCGCGCGCAGGCGGCGGCAAACGCATGCTCGTCCGCACCCGATGCAGGGAGCCCGGCCTTCTGGATCAGTTCGGCGCGCAGCAGGCGTGCCGCCTGCTCGACGATCAGCCCGACCACCATGCAGGTGCGCGATGCGACCGTGGGCCCGGAGTCGGGCACGTCGTGCGTGTCGACCGGCGCCTGGCTCACCCGCTCGAGCGGCAGCCCCAGCGCGGACGCGACGATCTGGCAAAGCGTCGTGGTGCTGCCCTGCCCCATCTCGCTGCTCGAGGCGACCACCTCGACGCAGCCGTCGACGTTCGCACGCACCCGCGCCTCGGACGCCAGCACGACTTCGCCGTTGCCGGTGAACCCGGCACCATGGTGGAAGGTCGCGAGCCCGATGCCACGGCGCAGCGGGCGCCCCGCAGCCGCATTCGCCGCATTGAACTCGGCGAACGCATCCCGCTTTTCGAGGTATCCGCTCTCGTGCAACGCCTGGTCGAGAACCGCATCGAAGTCGGTGGTCGCATCGATCGTCTGTCCGGGAACCGAACGGTCCCCCGGTCGCAGCATGTTCATGCGCCGCAACTCGAGCGGCGACATGCCGAGCGCCTCCGCCAGGCCGTCCATCGCCTGCTCGATCGCGAAAATGCTCTGCGGCGCTCCGAAGCCACGGAACGCACCGTTCGGCGGATGGCTGGTGGCCACGGCACGGCCCCGGACGCGCGCGTTGGCGCAGGCATAGGCACCCGGGGCATGGATAACGCCGCGCGACAGCACCACCGGCGACAGCGTGGTGTACGCACCGCCATCGAGCACGAAGTCGACGTCCAGGAAACACAGGCGCCCGTCGCGACCGGCGCCGATCCGGACGAGGGTGCGCGACGGATGGCGCTTGGGCGTGGCAAGCATGTCCTCGGCCCGGTCATACACCAGCTTCACCGGCCGCCCGCCTGCCTTGAGCGTCAGCAGCGCGGCATGGGCCGCGAGCTGGGACGGATAGTCTTCCTTGCCGCCGAAGCCGCCCCCGGTGGTGCAGTGGACGACCCGTACCGAACCCGCGTCGCGCCCGGTGACCGCGGTCAGCGTGCCCAGCACGTAGTACGGACACTGCAGCGAGCCTTCGACCACCAGCACGCCCGCGGCATCGACGTAGGCGATCATGCCCTGCGGCTCGATGTACACGTGCTCCTGGGCGCCGGTCTCGAAACGTCCTTCGAAGAACACCTCTGCGGCGGCCTCCCCGGCCGCCAGATCGCCACGCGACATCAGGTAATCGCGGTAGACGTTGCCGGGAACCACCTCGCCGCGCAATGCCAGCGCATCGTCGATCGAGAACACCGGCGACGGATCCGCCCGCTCGTGGAGCGTGACCGCCTCGACCGCTTCACGCAGCAGCCCGCGGTCGGCATGGGCCAGCAGCAGCACCGGTTCGCCGGCATGGCGGAATCGATGCTCGGCCAGCACCGGCTGGTCCTGCTCGATCATCTGCGTCGCGTTGATGCCCGGGACGTCGGCCGCGGTGACGACCACGAACGAATCCCAGTCGATACCGCTGCCGAATTCGATCCGCTCGAGGATGCCACCCGCGGCACGGGTGCGCACGGTGGCCCCGTGCAGCATTCCCGGAAGCACGAGGTCGTCCACGTAACGCGCCTCGCCGAGGATCTTCGCCGGCCCGTCCTTGCGTGCGACCGCGGCGCCAAGCAGGCCGCGCGCCGCGCGTGAAGACGGAGACGCGCCCCCTGCGACGGCGGCCGCGGCCGTCCCTGGAGCAACCGACCCTGCAACGTCCGGCACTGGCATCGACGCGCCCCTCCCCGACTACTTGACCAGCCGCTGGTCGCGGGCCGGCAGGAAACTGCGATTGAACACCTCGGCCTGCGCGGGCGCGCGCGGGAGCTTCGCCGCCTCGACCTGCTGGGCCACGCCACGGGCGAACCGCTCGTCGACGACGTCGCCAAGGCCGACCTTGGTGACCTCGGGCGAGAGGACGTCGTTCTGGATGGCCGCGAGCAGGCGCGCCTTCTGGTTCTCGCGGTTGAGCAGCGGGTCGCGCTTCATCACGGCATCGACGCCGGCATCCGGGTTCGCCAGCACTTCCTGCACGCCGCGCGTGAGCGCACGCAGGAAGCCGCGGATCGCCTCCGGATTCTCCTTCACGAACTTCTGCGAGAAGAGGATCGAGTTGCCGTAGCCGGCCACGCCCATGTCGCCGTAGCGGAAGATGTTCAGGTCCTTCTCCGGATTGAGGCCGACCGCCTGTGCCGCGAACCAGATGGTGTTGATGAAGCCGGCCACTGCGTCCACTTCCTTCTTCTGCAGCATCGGCTCGCGCAGGTTCGGCGCCATGTTGGTGATCTTCACCTTGGACACGTCGAAGCCGTTGGCCTTCGCGAACACCGGCAGCAGTCCGAGCGCGGCATCGCCCGCGGGCGCGCCAAGGGTGCGTCCCTCCAGGTCGCGCGGCGTCTTGATGCCCGATGTCGAAAGCGTCGCGATCACGAACGGCGCGCGGTTGTAGAGCATGTAGACCGCCACCGGCTGCTCGCCCGGCTTCTGCGCGGCGAGGCGGATGACTGCATTCGTGTCGCCGAAACCGCCGTCGTACACGCCGCTGGCGACCGAGTTGACCGCCACGCCGGAGCCCTTGCCCTGGTCGAAGGTGACGTCCAGCCCTTCCTTCGCGAAGTAGCCGCGATCCTGGGCGAGCAGGAAGAACGCGTGCGGCCCCTGCCAGACCCAGTCGAGCTGGAACCGGATCGAGACCTTGCCCTGTGCCAGCGCAGCCGGCCCGGCCAGGGTGGAGGCGAGCAGCACGGCTGCGGTGGCGAGTGTCTTGCGCTTCGGTGCGTCCATTGGTGTATCTCCTCGGTAGGGTAACTTCAGGTCGATGCGGGGACGGGCAGGTACGGAACGTCAGTGTCAGTGGCTCTGCAGCGCCAGGTCGTTCTTGCGCTGGGACCATCCGGCGAAACGGGCTTCCAGCAACGCGAAGATTCCATACAGGATCACGCCCATGATCGCGAGCAGGAGCAGTGCGCCGAACGCGAGCGCCGTCTGGTAGTTGGCGCTGGCCACCATCATCACGTTGCCGATGCCCTTGTTCGCCGCGACCGTCTCCGACAGCACGGTGCCGACGAAGGCGAGCGTGACGGATATCTTCAGCGAGGCGAAGAAGTACGGCATCGCCCGCGGCAGGCCGACCTTCAGCAGGATGTCGCGCTTCTTCGCACCCAGCGCCCGCAGCACGTCCTCGAGTTCCGGCTCGGTG
>JAIENF010000788.1 GCA_019751575.1 Burkholderiales bacterium | reverse complement strand
CGATGCTGTCGCCGGGCTGGACCGCCGCGATGTCGGTGGCATGGGTGGTGCTGGCGCAGGGCATCTGCGGCGTCGCCAAGGACCTGACCAAGACCGCCAGCAAGTCGGCGATCAAGCTCACCGCGGGCAACGCGTCCGGGCGGCTGTTCCACTGGGTCGCCTGGTTCACCGGCAGCAAGAACGCGATGAAGGGCATCGGCTTCTTCCTCGGCGGCCTGCTGCTCGAGGCGCTCGGCTTCCGCGGCGCGCTGTGGGCGATGGCCGCCATGCTCGGCTGTGTGCTCGCCGGCGTGCTGGCGTTCGTGCCGCCGCTGATGGGACGCGCGAAGGCATCGAAGTCGCTGCGCGAGCTGTTCGCGAAGAGTCGTGGGGTGAACCTGCTCGCGGCCGCGCGGGTCGTGCTGTTCGGTGCGCGCGATGTCTGGTTCGTGGTCGGCGTGCCGGTGTTCCTCTATTCCGCCGGCTGGACGTTCACCATGGTCGGCGCCTTCCTCGCCCTGTGGACCATCGGCTACGGACTGGTGCAGGCGATCGCGCCGTCCCTGGTCCGGCGCAGCGACGACGGCCTGTCGACCGAGGTACCGGCCGCGCGCCTGTGGTCGGCGCTGCTGGCGCTGGTCATGTTCGGACTGGTCGCCGCCGTCGCGCTGGACGTGCCCGCGCTCGAATGGGTGGTGGTCGCGGGGCTGGGCGTGTTCGGCTTCGCCTTCGCGATGAACTCGTCGATCCACTCCTACCTCGTGCTGGCCTACGCGGGATCGGAGAAGGCGGCCGAGGATGTCGGCTTCTACTACGCGGCCAACGCGCTCGGCCGCTTCGGCGGCACGCTGCTGTCGGGGCTGCTCTACCAGTGGGGCGGACTGCTGTGGACGCTGTGCGGCGCGGCGGCGATGCTGTCGGCATGCTGGGCGGTGACGCTGATGCTGCCGACCGTCGCCGGCCGCGCGCAGGCGGCACCGGGTACCCAGGCTGCGGGACTGGGCGGCTGAACATGGATGCCGAGCCGATGACCATAACGATGAACGAGTCGATGGCCGAGTCGATGGCCATCACCTCGCTCGCTGCGCTGGCCCAGCCGATGCGCCTGCGGGTGTTCCGCGCGCTGGTCGGTGCCGGCCCGGCGGGACTCACGCCGGGCGTGCTGTCGGCGCTGCTCGACGTGTCGCCGTCGACGCTGTCGTTCCACCTGAAGGGCCTCGCCCGCTCGGGCCTGGTGACGCAGGCGCGCGAGGGACGCCACCTGCGCTATCGGCCCGCGCTGGAGCACATGCAGGCACTGCTCGGCTACCTGACCGACCACTGCTGCGCGTCGAGCGGCGACCCGCGCGTCGCGGCAGGCTGCGCCCTCGCGCCCGCGCGTCAGCGCAATCCTGCGAGCAGTTCCCCGATGCGCTGCATCGAGAAGGCGTAGGCGGCCGCATCGTGCCGCTCGTCGCCCTTCATCATGTAGCCGTGCTGCACGCCGGGGAACACATGCAGCTCCATGTCGGGCATGCGGCCCGCCAGCGCGGAATACGCGTCGAGTACCGGCGGCGGCGCACGGTTGTCGCGATCGCCCCATAGCAGGCAGATCGGCGCGGCCAAGCCCTCGGCCTCGGCGATGAAGTCTTCCATCGCAGAACCGTGGCAGGAAACGCCGACCTCGAAGCCGAGGCGCTTCGGACCGATCAGCGCATAGGGGCCGCCGAAGCAGAAGCCGGCCACGGCCGCACGTCCGTTGAACGCCGGCTGCGTCCTCAGCATCGCGAGCGTGTCGGCGAGGTCGGCTTCACCGGCGCGGATCACCTGCGCGCGCGGTTCCGCGCGCTCGCTGGTGCGCTTGTCGCTGCGCGGCAGCGGGCCGGGGATCGTGCGCCAGAACAGGTCGGGCGCAGCGGCGACATAACCCATGGCGGCGATCTCGGCGGCGATGGTGCGGATGTCCTCGTCGACGCCATGGACCGCGGCGGCAAGCACGATGGCCGGTACCTTGCCGGGCGTTGCGGGCAGCGCCAGGTGGCAATCGAACTCGCCACCGCCAGTGGCGCGGATCCTGAGGTCCTGTGCAGGCATGGGTCGGTGCTCCGTCGGCATGGAAGAATGGCTGGCATGGTGCACGCGGGTCGGCCCGATGGCAATCGAAGGGCTTCCCATCGGGTCTTCGGCGCACCACAATCGGCCCCTGTGACCAAGCCGGCGAAGCCCGGTATCCCGGAGGAGCAACGCCTGCCATGGCCATCCGCATCGAAGGACACGACGTCGCCGCCGACGCGCGCCGCGTCTGCGACCGGGTCAGCGCAGGCGGTGTCGCGGTCATCCACCTCGATGTCGGCTATGCCGTGCTCGCTTCGACCGCAGAGGCGGTGCGGCGGGTCTATGCCGCGAAGCACCGCAGCTTCGAAAAGCCGACCGGCATCGTCGGCAACCACTGGCTGCACCGCGAACTCCACCAACTGCCTCCGGACAGACTGGCGATGATCGAGGCCGTGACGATCGGCCATGACCTGCCGCTGGCGGTGATCGCGCCCTTCCGCCGAAACCACCCGCTGCTCGCTTCGATGGACCCGTTCGTGCTCGCCAACGCGGTCAAGGGCGACACGCTGAACATCCTGCTCAATGCCGGGCAGCTGCGCAACGCGATCGCCGACCTTGCACTGGCCGAGGGGCGGCTGTTCGTCGGGTCTTCCGCGAACACTTCGCTGAAGGGCAGCCGCTATGCGGTGCCCGACATCGAACCCGAGGTGATCGCGATCGCCGACATCGTCATCGACTACGGCCGCTCGCGTTACAGCACGCCCGACGGACTGTCGAGCACGATGATCGATTTCTCCACGTTCCGCGTGCAGCGGGCGGGCGTCTGCTTCGACGAGATCGCCGCCGTGCTGTCCGATGAATTCAGCATCACCCTCCAGCGACCCGGGAGCCCTGCATGATCCGTTGCGAACCTGCGCACATTGCTGCGTTCACCTGCACCCTCACCAGCCTCGCGATGATCGCCGTCCCTGTGACCGCGCTGGCGGCGGCCGCCTATCCGGACCGTCCGGTGCGGATGATCGTGCCCTTCACGCCCGGCGGCGGCACCGACCTGGTCGCGCGGATGATCGCGCAGAGGCTCGGCGAGTCGATGGGCCAGACCTTCGTCGTCGACAACCGGCCGGCGGTGGATGGCATCGTCGGCACCGAGATCGCGGCGCGTTCGCAGCCGGACGGCTACACGCTGCTGCAGGTGTCGACCAGCCATGCGATCAATGTCGCCCTCGGACGCAAGCTGCCCTACGACACGCTGAAGGACTTCGCGCCGATCGCGCATACCGCCAACCAGCAGCTGATCCTGGTGGTCAACCCGGCCTTGCCGGTGCGCACGGTGAAGGAACTGATCGCGCTGGCGCGGGCAAAGCCGGGGTCGCTCAACTACGGCTCGAGCTCGAACGCGACCGCGCTGCCGACCGAGCTGTTCCAGGCGATGACCGGCACGCAGATCCAGCATATCCCGTACAAGGGCTCGCCGCCGATGCTGGCCGACCTGATCGGCGGGCAGATCCAGCTGTCGATCGCGGCGGCGATCTCGGCCATCCCGCAGGTGAAATCGGGCAAGCTGCGCGCGCTGGCGATCGGCGACTCGCGCCGTTCCCCCGAGATGCCGGACCTGCCGACCATCGCGGAGGCGGGCGTGCCCGGCTACCAGGCGGCGATCTGGAGCGGCATGCTGGCCCCGGCCGGCACGCCGGCGCCGATCATCGACCGCCTCAACCGCGAGGTGGTGCAGGTCGTGCGCGCCGCCGATTTCCGGGCGCGGCTGCTGGAGCTGGGCGCGGAATCAGTGGGCAGCACCGCGGCCGAGTGGGGCGCCTTCCTGCGCAACGAGATCGACAAGTGGCAGAAGATCGCCAGGCGCGCGAACATGCGCGCCGACTGAGCTCCACCGTCGGCTGGCGGCCTCAGGCGACGACGCGCATCCCGATCGCCTCGGCCTGCCGGCGCTCGAACGCCCGGCAGCGCTCGTCATGCTGCTGGCCGAGGATGCCGCCGCGCACGGTGCCCGGCTCGGTGGTCTTGAACACCGGCAGCCAGCTTGCAGGCAGCCGGTCGCCATCGGGCGTGGACAGCCAGAGCCGGAACAGCAGGCGCTTCTTCTCGGGTGCCTCGTGGTCGGTGAAGTCGGTGCGCGAATGCAGCGTGACATGGCTGTTGATCAGCTGCAGGTCACCCGGCTCGAGGTACATGGTGAATGCGAGGTCGCGCCGGCGCACCAGCGCATCGAAGCACTCGAGCGCTTCACGGTGGCGCGGGTCGATGCGCGGCACGCCGTCGAGGGTCTGCGCGCCGTTGACCCGGTTGCGGTTCCACTTGCTGAACAGCAGGCCGCCTTCGACATCGAACACCGGATGCGGATAGGAAGGCGCTTCGTCGGGTGCCTGCTCGCCCTGCCGGCTGAAGTGGATCGGCTGGTGCAGGAAGTCGATCAGGTCGGGATGTTCGCTCGCCATGCGTGCATGGGCCGTCACCGAACTCGAGACGATGCTCATGCCGCCGGAGATCGCCTGGTTGTAGCAGCTCAGCCCGACGAAGTCGGTCGAGTCGGTATGGAAGTCGAGCTCTGCATTCGATGAATAACCCCGGCCGGTCGACGTGCGGTAGTTGGTACCGACGTCGCGCACCGCGGACAGGTAGTGGCTGGCCTTGCCCTGCGGCCGCCCGACGCCGACATGCAGGCCGATCGCCCAGGTCATCAGTTCGAACTGCTTCTCGTCGAGACCCTCGCGCGGCAACCCCTTGAGCAGCGCGAGGCCGCGGCCGCGGCGTGCCTGCGCGACCGCAGCGGCGAGCGGCCGCGCCGCCGCACCGAGGTCGAACTCTTCGCGCCGATAGTCGAGCAGGGTCCGGTCGGGGTCGAACGCCCGCCGCACCGCCGACTCGAGGTCCCGGCGTGCGGCCGCGTCCAGGCGAAACACCCAGCCGCGGTCGTGGTCGAGGTCGTCGGCGGTCCAGTCAGCCGGCGCGGTGGCTGCCGGATCGATGGCGTAATTGGTCATCTGGCTCATCCCATGAATGCAGCCGCGCTACTTTCCCTCGTAGCGGCCGGGCCGCTTCTCCTTGTAGGCCTCGATGGCTTCACGGTAGTCGGCCGTGCCCTGCGCGGCGGCCATCGCGGCGGCCGTGTACTCGAGGCTCGCCTTCAGGTCACTGCGCTCATTATGCCGGACCAGCCGCTTGATCAGGCGCTGCTGGATCGGCGGCCCGCTGGCGAGCCGGTGCGCGAAGGCGAGCGTCTCGTTCAACAGCAGGTCCGGCTCGTGCAGCCGGTTCACCAGCCCGATGCGCTCGGCATCGGCGGCAGACAGCCAGTCGCCCGTCCACAGCAGTTCCAGCGCGCGGGCAGAGCCGATCAGCCGCGGCAGGAAGTGGCAGCCGCCGTTGCCCGGGATCAGTCCGACCCGGATGTAGGCCTCGCAGAATCGGGCGTTCGTCGACGCGAAGCGGATGTCGCACATCAGTGCGAGGTCCATGCCGGCACCGGCAGCCGCGCCGTTCACCGCGGCGATCAGCGGCTTGTCGAACTGCTCGATCGCGCGCGCCAGCCGGTGCGTGCCGGTCTGCAGCCGGTTCATCCGGTCGAACGGCGTCGGCGTCTCGCCACCGGCGACTTCCTTCGACCTGCGGCCGAGATCACCGCCCGCCGAGAACGCATCGCCCGCACCGGTGACGACCACGACCCGCACGTCGTCATCGCTCAAGGCCGAGTCGAGCGCATCGGCAAGCCCGCCCACCATCTCCGGGCTGAACGCGTTCTTCTTGTCCGGCTGGTTGAGGGTCAGCCGCAGCACGTATCCGTCTTGGTCGGCAAGCAGGTGTTCGTTCATCCGGGGTCCAGTCTTCGTTCTGTCGCGTTCAGTGTGGTTGCCCGGTCGGCACGCAGGTGACCAGCAGCGCATCGGCCGCGACTGCACCCTGCCCCGCCGGGCGCACGAACAACGGATTGATGTCGAGTTCCGCCAGCACGCCGCGATGATCCCAGGCGAAGGCCGACACCCGGACCAGCACGTCGACCAGCGCGTCGATGTCCAGCGGCGGCAGTCCGCGCGTGCCACGCAGGATCGGCGCGCAGCGCAGGTCGTCGATCATCGCACGCGCCTCGACGGCGTCGACCGGTGCGACACGGCAGGTCGAGTCGCTCATCGCCTCGGCGAACACGCCGCCCTGCCCCAGCACGACCACCGGCCCGACCGCCGGCTCATCGACCACGCCGACCAGCATCTCGAAGCCGTCGGTGACCATCTCCGAGACCAG
This sequence comes from Burkholderiales bacterium, assembly GCA_019751575.1. Lineage (GTDB taxonomy): Bacteria > Pseudomonadota > Gammaproteobacteria > Burkholderiales > CAIKXV01 > CAIKXV01. Next base: position 3,767 of record JAIENF010000788.1, on the reverse strand, counting down.
CACGCCCTGAAGCCTTGCATGGGGCGCGCGGTCGCGGCAGGCCGCGGCCACCGCGTCGATCGCCTGCTGCAGCGGACGTCCTTCGGGAACGGAGAGCCGGACGCCGCCGATGTCGCTCTTGTGCGCGACATCGGGCGACACGATCTTCACCGCATAGGGACCGCGGATGTCGTGCGTGAGCCGGGTCGACGCGCCGAGCGCGTCGGCAGGCACCATCACTTCGCCCGGCGTCTGCACGCCGATCGAGCGCAGCAGGGCCTTGGAAAACACTTCGTCCAGCATGCGCCCGTCGGCCTGCAACAGCAGGCCGCCGCCCGCGCCTTCATTGGCGGAAAGCCGGCTGCCCGAGGCGGCTGCGCGCGCAGTCGCCCAGGTCGCCAGCGCGCCCATCGCCTTCGCGACCCGCACCGGCGACGGCAGCACCGGCATGCGGATTTCGCGCAGCATTGCATGGGCCTCCAGGGCCAGCGACTTGTGCATCGACGAGAACACGAACACCGGCTTGGAGATGTCCGGGGCCATCTCGACCAGGAACTTCGCACCGTTGACCGTGCCCGCCGGACTCGAACTTGCGAAGTTCAGGCACAGCGTATCGACGCCGGGATCGGCCAGCACGGCGCGGATCACGTCGGCATAGGCCTTCGGGCCGCGGATGCCGATGTAGCCGGCGGTGAGGTCGACCGGGTTGGTCGGTGATCCGATCGGCGGCAGCAGCGCCGCCACCTTGTCGACCGTCTCCGGTGCGAAGGTCGCGAGCTCGATGCCTTCGCGCGAGGCCGCGTCGCAGAACACGATCGCCGAACCGCCCGAGCCGCCGATCACGGCTGCATTGCGTCCGCTGCCCATGCCCGGATAACGGGCGTGGCACTGGAACGACTTGATCAGGTCGGGTGCATCGCTCATCTCGGTCAGCTCGACGATGCCCGACTGGCGGAACAGCGCCCGGTACACATCGGCGCGGCCGACGATGCTGCCGGTATGGGTGGCCGCCGCACGCGCGCCCTGCTCGGTCACGCCGCCCTTCCAGACCAGCAGCGGCTTGCCCATGGCCAGTGCCTTGCGCCCGACCTGCATCAGCGCACGCGCATCGGGCAGGCCCTCGAGGTAGGTCATCACGATCCCGGTGCCTGGATCGTCGAGCAGCGCGTCGATCAGGTCGACGCAGCCCAGGTCGGCTTCGTTGCCGGTGGCGATCACGTAGCGGAAGCCGATCGACTCTTCCGCGCAGGCGAGGGCGAGGCTGTAGCCGAAGCCGCCGCTCTGCGTGACCAGAGAGACCGTCCCGGGCTCGAGCCTCGGCACGCGGCTGATGCTGCCGAACGCCGCGCAGACGCGGTCGGGGATGTTCGCGAAGCCGAGGCAGTTCGGGCCGATCAGGCGGATGCCTGCCGCGCGGGCGATCGCGACCACCGTGTCCTGAAGTGCCGCGCCGGCTTCGCCGGTCTCGCGGAAGCCGCCGCTCATCACCACCGCGAGCCGCACCTTCAGCCGTGCCGCCTGTTCCATCACCCCGGGCACGGCGGCGGCCGGCACCGCCACCACGACGAGGTCGACCGGGCCGGGCACCGCGTCGAGGGACGGAAAGCACGGCCTGCCGAGCAGCTCGGTGTACTTGGGATTGATCGGATACACCGTGCCCGCGTAGCCGAGCGCGATCAGCGCCTTCAGGGTCTCGTGCCCCGGGCGGGCGGGGTCGTCGGAGGCACCGACGATCGCGATCGAGCGCGGCGAAAGCAGGCTGGCGAGCGAGGCTGGCGCATCGTCGGCATTCAGGGCGGGACGGGTCATGCGATGTCCTGGTGCTGGGGGAGGGCGTGCGGCAACGGCGATCCTACTCGGCCCGGGCGCCAGAGGACTTGACCACCTTCGCCCATTTGCGGATCTCGAGCTCGAGGTGGCGTGCAAGCTCGTCGGGCCCGGCACCGACCGGATCGACGCCCTGCGCGGACAGGCGCCCCAGCACTTCGCGCAGCTTCAGCGCGGCAGCCATCTCGCGATGATGGCGCTCGGCCAGGGCGCGCGGGGTACCACCGGGCGCGAAGTACGCATACCAGGTCGTTGCTTCATAGCCCGGCACGCCGGCCTCCGAGATCGATGGCGTGTCGGGCAGCGCCGGGCTGCGCTGGGCAGAGGTCACGCCCAACGCGCGCAACTTGCCCGCCTGCACGTTCGGCACCGCGTTGAGCATGTTGTTGAACATCACCTGCACATGGCCGGCGAGCAGGTCGCCAGTGGCCGGGCCGGCACCCTTGTAGGGCACGTGGACCAGCCTGGCACCGACCATCGACGCGAACAGTTCCCCTGCAAGGTGGGGCGCGCTGCCCGTGCCGGACGATGCGTACACCAGCTCGCCGTTGCGCTTGCGCGCGAGGCGCACGAGGTCGCCCACGCTCTTGACGGGCAGCGCAGGATGCACGACCAGTGCGAGCGGTGATGCCGCGACCCAGGTCACCGGCGCAAGGTCGCGCACCGGATCGAAGGTGAGCTGGGTGTAGATGGACGGATTGATCGCGATCGAGGAACTGGTGAGCAGCACCGTGTAGCCATCGGCTGGCGACCGGACGACCAGTTCGGTGCCGATGGTGCTGCCACCGCCCGCCCTGTTGTCGATGAGCACCGGCTGGCCGAGGGACTCGGCCAGGCGCGGCGATACCACCCGCGCGATCGTGTCGACCGGCCCGCCGGGCGCGAACGGTACGACCATGCGTATCGACCTGGCCGGGAAGGCCTGTGCGGTCGCGGGTGGTGCGTGCAACGCGATCGCGAGCACCACCGGCGCGCAGGAGGCCGCGACGATGCAGGCCGACGCCATGTACTTCCGGGTGCGCGACGTTCGCATTTCAGGCAGCCCTCCGCGGAACCTTCCGCCTGCTCGCCATCGGCCGGCCGGCGGCCTTCGCCGGCCGGGGAGAAGGCACGAGCAGGCGTTCGCCGGTCCAGCGCAGGAACGCGGCCCAGTCGGCCTGGAAGCCGCGGCCCGTCGCGGCCCTGCCGGTGACCAGGCGGGTGATCTGGGGAAACGCGATCGGATAGGTTGCGAGCGAGAAGATCGCCAGTTGCAGCAGCCGGTGGTCGACATCGGCGGGCAGGGAACCATCGGCCTGCAGCTTTTCCAGCGCACCACCATACGCTGCAATGCGCTTCTGCCGCGCTGCGCGGCCGGGGACCCGCTTCGATTCCCGGTTCGCGGCTTCCCAGGTCAGGAAGCGGATGTACTCGACGTCATCGACGCGCCGCGAAAAGCGTTCGGCGATCAGGTCGCGTGGATCGTCCGTCATCGGCTCCTCCCAGGTCATGCCAGGGCGGAAGCGCTGGTCGTGCACCTCGCGGAACAGCGCCTCCTTGCTGCCGAAATGATGGTTGATCAGCTGCTTGCTCACCCCGGCGCGGCGCGCGACCCCGGCAGTGGTCGCGCCATCGAAGCCTTTCGCGCAGAATTCCTCGGCCGCCGCTGCCAGCACGGCTTCCCGGGTCCTCGCACTGTCGCGGATTTTCGCCATCGCGGCATCGACAGTAGCGCAAGTCCGGGACAGGCGGCAACGGCGATGAACTTGACGGTGGTAAAGTCACGGCACGTTGCCGTCGAAAGGAATGCCAATGAGTGGTCCAGACCTTCCCGCCCGCCTGCTGCCGGTCGCCGATCCCGCGGCCAGCGTCGATCCCGACCTGTTGTCGCGCATCCAGGCGCAACGCGGGCGCGTGTCCGCGCTGTACGGAACGTTGTTGCACAGCCCGACCATCGCAGAGGGCTGGCTGCGGTTCCTCAC
>JAIENF010000498.1 GCA_019751575.1 Burkholderiales bacterium | reverse complement strand
CCGGCGTCATGTCCGGCGGTCCGAACAGACTGGCGAAACTGAAGCCCTCTTCATACCAGTGCACGAACGCCCGAGTGCCGGAAGGCAGCGGTGGCCTGGGCGCCGGCTCGGCATCGATCCGATAGACTCGCGCACGGGCCAGCGCGGCCCGGCGGTCGTCGTAGGCGTTGACCACCAGCAACCGGGGATTGGAGGTCCTCGGCCAATAGATGAACTGACGATCGTTGAGCCTCATCGACAACGGGAAATCGCCACCCGTATCGACCGCAACGGCAATCGGGTAGTTCAGCGGCTCGGATTCACGCATCGCGACGCCGAACGTACGCTCCGCATCGTCGGGATACTCGATCTCGACGAGATGGGGCGTCTGCGGCACGAGCCCTTCGATCCTGTAGGCAAACCAGCTGGGCTCCGGCGCCACGTTTCGCAACGCTTCAGGCAAGCGCTGAAAGGCCACCCAGCCAGTCGACCCGCTCTCGCGGTACTCGCCCGCCGGTGAGGACACCAGCCTTGGCGCACCCCCACCGAAGAAGTCCGGCGGCTGCCTGACGGCATCCACGGTTGCAACCAGCGTGCGCCTGCCCGCGAACAGGTCTGCATAGCCGCGCCGGGCCGAAACTACATCGTACCGGACATGGACCATTTCGTTCCAGGGCAGTTCACCGCCCTGGGCCAGAGCCAGCGTCAGATAGTGCGCCCCGGCACGTTCGCAAGGAACCCTGGTACGGACCCGGGTCGGAACATCGGACGCCGGGAGTCGAAGGGGCAAACGCTGCTGTACCGCTTTCCCCCAGGCCGAACGGACCACGAGTTCCATCGTCGTATCCGCCGCGCGCGGTCCGTAGTGAACCGAAAGCTCCAAACATTCGCCCGCACGGAAAACGCGAGCCCCCGGGGAAAGTTCCATGTGCATCGTTTGCTGGGGGGCAGCTGAAGATCGCTGGATGACGAAGCGCGACAGATGGGGGAATCCGGTCCAGAAATGCCGTTCTGCCCGAAGCCGATAGGCCCCCCGTTGCAGCCATATGTTGCCGACCCGCTGTTCTCCGGGCACCGGCGTGCCCAGCGTACCGTGGAAGCGATAGCTGTCCCCGCCGTTCGCCGACGCCGGTTCAATCGTGAAGTCGATCCCGGCTCCATCTCCTGCGACTGCCAGGGTATGCCAGCCAGGCACAATGACCGTGAATGCATACTCGACCCACCCATTGACCAGAGGACCGCCGCCGCCGTTGAGGGAACCGGATTTCTGTATCCGGGCTGCGTTTGCCGGATCGGTCAAGCCATGGCGAGAGAAGGCCCCGGCTTCGATCGTGATCGAGCCGTCGGGTGCCTGAACGACGGGAATTCCTTGGGCTCGCAGCTCCCCTGTCGAGCAGACGAGGAGCATTGCGGTAAACGCCACAATCTTGAATATCTCGAAACGCCGATGGCACCTAACGCTCATAGCCGATCTGCCGAAGCCGGTGCATGAATCGACTCAGGTATCGGCGCAACAGTGGCTGGCGCATACGGGTGCCCAGGGTTCCCGCGACCCCCTCAAGGTCGATCCAATCGGCTGGAAGATCCCACCGCCAGCCCTGAGCAAGGGCTGCATGGATTGCCCTAGCAAAAGCGTGCTCGAACCAGATCTCTCTGTCATCGATCAGGTCGGTCATCGGAAGAAGGAATTCCGACACGAACCGGGGCCGTACGGCAAAGACGCGGGAATCGGCCAGCGAGAGTTTGTGCCGAAATCCGCATACGATATCCGCGGCGGAATCGATCGATACCTGATCTATCAATACCTCCGGATTGTTGACCTTGTAGCGTCCGGTCACCTTGATCATATGGCTCGACGCCCGAATGAACGCCGAATGCTCGACCGCATGAGCGATGATCGCCATTTCCCCCAGGCCCTTCGCCTTCGCAGGATCTATGCCAGAAGCGACGAAGCTCAGGAACTCGACTTCCTTGTCGACGCCCCTGGAAAGGGCTTTCCATGCGGCCCTGAACGGATCCAGATCTGCCCCCGTGTTCTCGCAGAACACCACGCGCTTGACCGCGGGATTGCCCGCCCAGAGGGCCAGTGCTTCCTGATACTCACGGATGCGCACCGCCGGGTCTGGCGTCGCGGTATTGGCGACGCCGCGCACGTTGATCGCTGCAGTAAGGAGGACAACCACATTACGGCTTTCCATACCTTACGCGAAAGGCAGGCGTTCGACGCTCGGCCTCAAGTCAATCTGAGAGCAGTCACGGTGCGTGCAGTAAGGGCGACCGGAGTTTGCGCCACACAAACACACATCTTCGCAACAAATGTCGAACGCAATAGTGAATGATTCAGCAGCCATGATCGGAAAGGCAGCTTTTCGTGAGAAAGAATATCGGAACGTACTGCTACCCGGGAGCGTTATCTACCCGTATGCCAGACGAAAACTTATTCTACCTCCGTATCGTCCGCCTCCGGACGGTGCCCCGTCTTGAAACAAGCGGCTGCCCCCCCGTCCGACGCATCTGCCTTTCGAGTACCAGCACCAGGACGATTGCAGCAACCATCGCATCGTACGTACGCGCGCCGATCGCGAAGGGACTCATGAACAGGTGCCAAGCCGTGGCGGTGAAATAGAACACGAAAATCGGTGTCAGCGCGTCAAGCGGACGCAAGGCAAACAATTCGCGTCCAAACCGCAACATGACGAAAAGCAGCATCAAAAAGAATGCTGTAGCAATGATTCCGCCCTCCACCCAAGCCTGCAGGATCTGGGAATGGATGGATGCGGTGGACCCGCCATAATCATCGAGCCAATCCCCTGCCATACGAGGGTCGCGTTCACGGACCTGTTGCATTGCCCGTTGAAGTTCCGGGCTGGAACTCCATGAGCCGTAGCCGATGATGGGAGAGTTGAGGCCAGCCTGAATGCCGAACTGGATACCGAAGCTGCGGCCAAGGTTCGAACCCGCTTGCCGCTCTCGGTGCCAGTCGGTCTGTTGGGACTGGATTGCCAGCCATGCTGCCAGCAGTGCCAGCGCCAGGGCAATACCAACCTTCCACAGCGCTATCGGCTTTATCGACGTACCACCGCGCATCCACATCACCGCGGCAATCACGAGACAGAAACCCGCATGGCTTCGAAAATCCCAGTGAACCGAAAGCGCTGCAAGAACCACGAACCCGAGGCTGGAGACGCGGGCAGGCAGGAAATAGCTGAATGCCGCGAATCCGACGGTGAAATACTCGGCGTAACCACCATGCTTCCAGAGACTGATCGGCGTGTTCATGACAAGACGCGCATAAAGCACCCCGCCCGCCCCTACGCCGGCCGCGAACCACCACAGGTTTCGTCGATCGGCGTAAGCGATCAACGCGAGGCTGATGAAATTGCTTGCCAGCACGATCGGCCGCGCCCATCCCCTCATGTACTGCGCCGATGACGATCCTCGAATGTAGTCGGTCAGGATATAGCCGGCCAGCGTGACAAGGATCGAAATCAGAACGAGCCAGAACCATTTCTGCTTGAAGAGACCCCGGGCATTCGGTGAAGTCAAGGCGACCAACCCCGCCACCGGCAGCAACAGTTCGCTCGCATAGAGCTCGCCGACGAGTCGCACCCTGATCGGTGCGACGAGCCCGGCCGCAAGGCTCAGCAGAGCGAGCGCACTTACCCTGATCCGACCCAGCGGCAAGGCCGTGAACATCGTGTTTGACGCCTTTAGGGTAGGCATGGCGGGGAATGACCTGGCAGGTCGGGCACCGATCAAGCCGGTGATCGCGACGCTCTCAGGTATCGGTTCCTGTGTTGATCGGGGGTTTTCGCGAAGCTATCCAGTAGAGCCGACTGTAGACTGCCACTGCAAGGAAAATCGTCACAGCCCGCCCGATAACTCCACCCATGAGCCCCATGATCGGAACAAGGAGGATCGCGACCAGCGCGCTGCCCGCTCCGCCTGCGATATTCACTACCGAAGCGTATCGGACATCGCCGGTGCCGAGCAGGAGAAAGTAGGGTGCAATCGACATCGATGTCAGGAAATAAACCAATGTCATCCAGAACAACAGCGTGCCCATGGCAGCCTGCATGTCTGCGCCCACCCATATGGTCAGTAACCAGTCTCCGAACAAAAGCAACGGCAGCGCCAGGCACGCGGACAGAACAAAGTTCACCAACGCGGCGGGCAGAATCATCTTTCCGATGCCGCCCCCTGGATCGGCTGCGAGTTTACGACTCACCACGGGAAAAATGAACGAAAGGCCGGCGGAAGGAATCGAGTGGATCTGCGAGGCTACCTGCATGCAGATGCCATAGACACCGAGCGCCTGCGCGCCCAGAACGGACCCGATCACCAGGCGGTCGACCTGCTGGAACAGAGAGCTACCGACACCTTGGAGCCAGTTCCACCCCCCGAAGCTGAACACCTCCCGAACGGTGGACCGATCCCAGATAAGGTCAACGACGCTGTGCCCGAGCAGCCTGCTGGCGACACCGGCTCGGATACCGACGCCGATGAGCGAACCTACCGCCCACGCCACGAGTCCGAGCACCGCATCACTCGTCAGCCATGCACAGAGGCACGCAAGCGCAAAAACCGATACCTTGATGATTGCGTCTGAAATGGCAGCTACGTCGAAGCGCTCGCAGCCTTTCAGGACAGCAGTGAATACGCCTTCCATCTGCTGTAGGAGCAGGATCACCCCCCCCACGGTGATTGCTCTGGATACCGTCACGGGATCACCCATCTTCGAGAAGACGGTTGTTGCGAGCCAGGGTGCCAGCAAAGCAATGATGGCGCCGACGATGCTTCCCGCGACCAGCGCAATTGTCGATGTCTGGCGCGCGCATCGGGCAGCTCCCTCGATGTCACCTCGGCCGCGGTAGTCGGACACATACTTGATGGTCGCCGCAGCCATGCCGAGTCCTGCAGCAGAATCCAGCCCGACAAACGCCATCACGAGAACCCAGAGACCGAACTGGTCCGCTCCGAGCGACGCAAGCAACACCGGGATCGAGATCAGCATCGCCAGCGGTTGCACGACGTACTGACCTACGCTCCATCCGAGACTCATCAGATGCCGGCTGCGGCTCTTGAGCAGGACCGAAATCTTTCCTGCTTCAGCATTCCATCTTGGCACCAGCAAGCCCCTTGTTCCACCTGAAAGGCACGAGAGTAATACTACGTGCAGCCCGCTGCGCAGAAATAGTTGCGCAGTCGCACCAGTACAAGGGCACTCGGGCGATCCGCCCCGCTGCAACCGGTTGCCCGTTCGACTGCACCGGGCATGGCCCGCGCGAGACCCCTGCATGCGCCTGCGGCTGTGGAGTCAAAGGCTCCGGCACGCAAAATCCTGCACATGATCCCGAGACGGGCCAGCCGCGCATTATCGCTAGCAATCTTTGCACCGCGAGTGTGACTGAATCGATGGAATAGCCCTTGCGAGACCGTTACTCTAGGGAGGTTCCAAGAACTAATTGGTCAAGGTTCTTTTCGCGAGGCATTCATGATTCTGGTAACCGGTGGCTGCGGCTTCATTGGCGCGAACTTCGTTCTCGACTGGATGACCTGCAGCAGCGAACACGTCTCCAACATCGACAGCTTGACCTATGCGGCCAACCCCGCGAACCTGTCTTCCCTCGCCGGAGACGAGCGCTATTCCTTCTTCAAGGCCGACATCTGCGACAGGAGCGCGATCAAGCGCGTGCTTGAACAGACGAAGCCGCGGGCCATCGTGCATTTCGCGGCCGAAAGTCACGTCGACCGGTCGATACAGAGCCCTGGCGACTTCGTGCAGACGAACGTGGTGGGTACCTTCAATCTGCTTGAAGAGGCCCGGACATACTGGAGTTCACTGGCTGCGAGCGAAGCAAACCGGTTCAGGTTCGTCCATGTTTCGACCGACGAGGTCTACGGATCCCTGGAACCGTCCGACCCGCCGTTCTCGGAAACCACGCCATACGCGCCGAACAGTCCCTATGCTGCGTCCAAAGCCGCGTCGGACCATTTCGCGCGCGCGTACTTCCACACCTACGGCATGCCTGTGCTCACCACCAATTGCTCGAACAACTACGGGCCCCTGCAGTTTCCCGAGAAGCTGATCCCGCTGGTCACGCTGAATGCTGCCGAGGGAAAACCGCTGCCGGTTTACGGCACCGGACAGAATGTACGGGACTGGCTGTTCGTACGCGACCATTGCTCAGCCATCAGGCGCGTGCTCGAGGCCGGCGTTCCGGGCGAGGTGTACAACATCGGCGGGTCATGCGAGAAGCAGAACATCGAGGTCGTCCGGTCGATCTGCGGGATCCTCGACGCAGTGAAGCCCCTGCCAGGTGCAATTCCGCATGCGTCGCTCATCCGTTTCGTGGCCGACAGGCCCGGCCATGACAGGCGATACGCCATCGACTCCCGTCGAATCCAGCGAGAGCTCGGTTGGTCGCCTTCTCACGATTTCGAGGCGGCATTGACGCAGACGGTCACGTGGTACCTCGAGAACGACGCGTGGACTTCTGCAATCAGGTCCGGCGAGTATCTATCCTGGATCGGACAACAATACGGGGAGCGGCTCAAATGAAAGGCATCGTCCTTGCCGGGGGCACCGGCTCACGCCTCTACCCGGCGACCAAAGCGGCATCGAAGCAATTGTTGCCGGTATACGACAAGCCCATGATCTACTACCCGCTATCCACGCTGATGATGGCGGGTATCCGTGAAATCCTGGTTATCTCCACGCCCCAGGACACGCCGCGGTTCGAGCAGCTTCTCGGCGACGGAAGCGCCTGGGGGCTGTCGATATCCTATGCGGTGCAACCTGCCCCGGAAGGCATCGCGCAGGCCTTCATCATCGGCAAGGAATTCATCGGGCAGGATTCCTGTGCGCTCATCCTCGGAGACAATCTCTTCTACGGCCATGACCTGATCGAACTCCTGCAGAAAGCGGGGCGAAAACAGTCAGGCGCCACCGTCTTCGCATACCCGGTCAAGGATCCGGAGCGATACGGTGTCGTCGAGTTCGATCGGGCAGGGAAAGCCATCAGCCTGGAAGAGAAGCCCGCCAGGCCCCGGTCGCGCCATGCGGTGACCGGACTGTATTTCTACGACAACCAGGTCATCGAGATCGCCAGCAAGCTCAAGCCATCCGCTCGTGGCGAACTGGAGATCACGTCTCTCAACGAGGAGTACCTCGCTCGCGGACAACTCGACGTCCAGATCATGAGCAGGGGCTACGCCTGGCTGGACACCGGCACGCACGACTCGCTCCTCGAGGCCAGCCTGTTCATACAGACGATCGAGCGTCGCCAGGGCATGAGGGTCTGCTGCCCGGAAGAAGTGGCGTTCCGCATGGGGTTCATCGATGCCGCCCAGCTGGAACGACTGGCGATGTCGCTCAAGGCAAGTGGATACGGCGAATACCTGCTCGAACTGCTCAAGTCGGAGCTTCGCTGACATGAAGGTGATACCAGCGAATCTGCCGGACGCGCTCATCATCGAACCCAGGGTGTTCGGTGACGAGCGAGGTTTCTTTCTGGAAAGCTGGAACGAAAGAACGTTTTCGGATGCCGGCATCGAGGAGCACTTCGTTCAGGACAATCATTCGCGGTCGACGCTCGGCGTGCTGCGCGGCCTGCATTATCAGATCAGGCACCCGCAGGGCAAATTGCTCCGCGTCCTGCAGGGCAGTGTCTTCGATGTGATCGTCGATCTGCGCAGGAGCTCCACGCACTTCGGCCGATGGGATGCGGTCGAGTTGTCCGCTGAGAACAAGCGGATGATCTGGGTTCCGCCGGGTTTCGCCCATGGATTCCTGGTGACCTCGCAAACGGCGGAAGTCTCGTACAAGGTCTCGGATGTCTATTCGCCCCAGGACGAGCGGACGCTCGCATGGAACGATCCGTCGCTTTCGATCGCATGGCCGCTCGATGGTCGAACGCCAATCCTTTCCGCCAAGGACATGGCAGGGGTCCAGTTGGAAAGGGCCGAAGTGTTCGACTGACGCATCGGGTTGGCCGTCCAACCGCGACTGGACCAGGAGAACCGCTTACTCGGTGCCGGAAACCACGGTCACGAGTGCGCCTTCGGTCATGCGTTGCACGGCCATTGGCTCCGGCGGGGCAAAGCGCGGAAGGAACGGGATGCCGGTCCGCTCGCGATCCTCGATGACTTCGGTGACGATTGCGGCATCGATCGTGGACTTCTGCTGCGCGTATCCGTAGACCATCGCCGAATCGCAGATCGTATTCACCACACGAGGCACGCCGCCGCTTTTCTCGTAGACGATGTTGAACGCTTCAGGCGTGAATACATTGCCTGAATCGTCGCGCCCAGCCGTCGAGAGCCTGTAGCGGATGTACTGCTCGGTTTCGCGCCGGTCGAGCGGTTCGAGGTGGTAGCTGAAGGCGATACGCTGCACCAGTTGCTCGAGCCCCGGCTGAAGCAACTTGTCTCGAAGGTTGGTCTGCCCTGCCATGATGATCTGCAGTAGCTCATGGCCTTCCACGTTGACGTTCGACAGCAACCGCAACTGTTCCAGCCCGGCCGGCGAAAGATTCTGCGTCTCGTCCACGACGAGGACCACCCGCTTGCCAAGCGAATACTGTTCGACCAGGAACTTGACGAACGCTTCATACATCTCGGCCTGGGTACGACGCTTTGTGTCGATACCGAAAGCCGTCAGTATCCACCGCAGGAAATCGCCGTATGCGCTGTGCGTGAAGGACACCAGCCCCAGCGTCACGTCCTGGCCCACCTTGCGAAGCAGGCATCGGATCAGGGTCGTCTTCCCGGTGCCGATATCGCCGGTGATCAAGGTCAGCATTGCATGACTGGCAAGGCCGTATTCGAGCAGGTGAAGCGCAGCACTATGGCGCCGGCTCGGGAAAAGAAACTCCGCCTGCGGAACAATCGAAAAAGGCTTCGCCTTCAGACCGTAGTATGACTCGTACACGTCAGATCCCTGCCCTTTCGGTCAACCCGCTGCGCGGCCAAACCAGCGCCGCCAAAGCGATGGTTGTGCATCATTCCGCGGCACCTCTGGCTTGGTCTTGTTCAACACGATTCCCAACAGGTTCGTCGTCGTGCCGAGCAGATCGGCGGCTCGCTCGATTTCCTGATGGCGGGTGTGGCCTTGCGCGGCGACGAGAATGGTTGCATCGACGTAGGGCGCGAACGCAAGGGCGTCGGAAGCCGTCAATACGGGCGGGAGATCGAACAGGACGATACGCTGTGGGTATCGTTTCTTGAGCTCGGCAACCAGGTCCTGCATCATGGGTGAGCCCAGCATTTCCGCAGAGTTAGGCAGGGGCCTGCCGCCCGGGAGCAGCACCAGGCGTTCGATTCCCGGGTTGATCATGAGATTCTGCAGCGGCACCTGATCCACCAGGAAATCGGACAAACCCTGCTCTGCCGTCAGTCCGAAATAGGAATGCAACTCAGGCTGCCGCAGGTTCGCATCGACAAGCAGCACCGTCCGATCGACCTCTGCAGCGAGATGGATGGCAAGATTGATCGCGGTGATCGTCTTGCCATCGCCATCGCCAGGACTGGTGATCGCGATCGCGTTCCAGTTGTTGTCGCGCAACGCATGGATGATCTGCGTGCGAAGGATCTTGAAGGCCTGCGTGAACTCTTCCTGGTTGTCGCCGGTGATGACGCGATTTTCGCGCAGCTTCTCTTCCGCCACGCTGACCCGTCGGGTCTTCGTGTAGACGATATCCACCGGGCGCTTGCGCGCGACCGCCGGACTCATGGCGGCGGGAACGACAGGAGCCGGGGCCGGATCCGATGCCGCGGGAGCCGGCTGCGCAGCGGCAGCTGACGCGACCGGCGCTACAGTTGCCTGCGGCGCTACCGGCGTGATCGACGGCAGGCCGATAGGCATGACGGGGGAGCCGACCGGCGGGCTGGCCTGCGGTTCGACCGCGACGGGGCCGCGTGCGTCACGCTCCCGCCGCGCGCGCTCCAGTGCTTCGCCGATTCGATCCATGTTGAGT
>JAIENF010000476.1 GCA_019751575.1 Burkholderiales bacterium | reverse complement strand
TGCCGGACATCGGCGGACGGCTGCGCAATTCGGGCATCCGCGAGATCTACGAAGAGGGCCTGCAGATCCCGCGCCTGAAGCTGATGCACGCAGGCAAGGCCGATCCTGCGGTGGTCGCGTTCATCAGCCAGAACATCCGGGTGCCGGAACAGGGGATGGGCGACATCTGGGCACAGGTCGCCGCCTGCCGGATGCTCGAAGAGCGCCTGCAGCCGCTGCTGGCAGCACTCGTGCTAGACGACCTCGGTGCCGAGATCCGGAGGCGTTCCGAGTCGGCGATGCGCAAGGCGATCCGCAGCCTTCCCGATGGCGACTACACCTCTCGGGTGGAGCATGACGGCTTCGAACAACGGATCGTGATCGCCTGCCGGATCACGGTGAAGGGCGATCGGCTTTCGATCGACTACGCCGGCTCGAGCGCGCAGCTGCCGCGCGCCGTGAACGTCGTGCCGATCTACACCTTTGCCTACTCGGCCTATCCGGTGAAGGCCTTGCTCTGCCCGGACATCCCGAACAACGAGGGCAGCTTCGCCCCGATATCCACGCGGGCACCCGCCGGCAGCATCCTGAACCCGGAGTATCCGGCGGCCAGCGGCGGGCGCGGGATGATCGGACACCTGTTGCCACCGGCGATCTTCACCGCACTGGCCGACGTCCTGCCGGACCGGGTGTGGGCATCGGGCTCCGCCAACTCGTCGGTGACCATGTCGGGCGAACACCGGGGCCATCGCTTCGCGGTGATCAACTTCCTGAACGCGGGGCAGGGCGCCACCGCCGGTCGCGATGGCTATTCCGTACTCTCCTTCCCGTCGAACCTGGGAAACACGCCGATCGAGGTGATCGAGTCGCTGGCGCCGATGCAGGTAGTCTGCCGGTCGATCCGCCGCGGCACGGGCGGGGACGGGCGGCACCGGGGCGGTGATGGACTGCGTTTCGAGTTCGTGGTCACCGCCGACCAGCCGGTCGTCACCTCGTTCATCATGACCCGCCTGAAGTCGGCACCGCCCGGCCTCGCCGGCGGCGGGCCGGGTGCGCTGGGCCGTCTGGAACTGAACGGCAAGCCGATCGATCCATCGGACCACTGGGTGCTCAGGCCAGGTGACCACGTGCTGATGGAGACGGCGGGCGGCGGCGGGTACGGCCTGCCGCCGAGGGGCGGTCGACCGCGCGCCTGAACGCGCCACCGGACGGCGTTCCCGACCGGGCGCGCGATCGCCGGACCGTTCGCGCATCGTCGATTGCCTCCGGTCCGATGCAAGGTACCGGACGTTCGCTTGTCACGCAGGCGTTACGCTGAATTGCCTGTGTCTCGTGGCGTCCGCATGGCATATTCCATGCATCCGGCACGCCTGTGCGTTCATCGCGCACGACAGCCGCTGCCGTTCCTGAAGCCATCGTCATCCACGATCGAAACCGTTCCGCCTCAAATGAGCGAATCACCCTTTCCACAACTGTTCGGCCTCGACGAGATCGAGCGGGCAATCCCGTACGACCCGACGATCGACCTGCCGATCCCGAAGGCGGCGCCGTTCGATCCGGACCCGCGGCATCCCCTCGAGCGCCGGTTCCCGCACATCGTCGACCGCATCACCGGCCTTTGGGGCAGCCCGATGTGCACCGAATACATCCAGTCGCTGGTCATGATGGACAGGGGCGACGCACGGCAGGGCTTCCCGATCGACCTGATCGAGGACCTCCTGATGCTCGACTACTGCCACGCGTACCGTCTGGGGCACCTGGGCTCCGGGCGCTGATCAGCACTCGCGCAGGATCAGCGGCACCCACATCTCCGCCGGCGTGGTGCCCCCGTGTACGCCGACCAGCCGGTGCCGGTTCTCGCCGGGCACCCAGTCCTTGATCGTCCAGCCCGGGCGCATCATCAGCAGGTAGTCGCCGATGCGCTGCAGGAACGCGGGGTGGTCCTGGCCTGCAGCATTGCCGAACCATCCGTCCGCCACCGCCTGCCCGGCCGGCAGCAGGTCGAGCGCATGGCCGAGCTGCGCGATGACCGCCTGTTCGAACGCGGCAGACATGCCGGGCTTCACATAGGCGTACGACAGTCGCCGCTCGCCGCACAGCGGATGCGCGAGCATGCCTGCGATGTCCGGATGGCGATCGATCTCGATGCCCTGCTCCGGGGGGGAGTCGATGAAGCCGTGGTCGGCGGTGACCACCACGAGCGTGCCGGTGCCGGACAGGCGGTCCAGCATGCCGCGGAAGCCCTGGTCGAAGCGCCACAGTTCCGAGGCGACCTCCAGGCTGTGCGTGCCATGGTCATGGCTGTTGGCATCGATCTCCGGGTAATACGCGTAGATGAACTGGCGATCGTCCCCGGTGTTCACGGCGCGCACGATCTGGTCGAAGAACTGGTCGCGTGTCTGGTACGGGAAACGCATCGCCGGCCCGTTGTGGGCCAGGTTGTAGTCGGAGTCGATGATCCAGCGCGGCGACACCGTGGAGCAGGTCGACGCGAGGCGCGAGGCGATCGGCACCGGCTGCTCGAAGAAATGCAGCGGGTTGACGCCGAGCTCGCGCAGGAACCGGCGGTCGCCCCGGGTGCGGAATGGCAGGATGGTCGACACGGCGGACACCTCGTCGAGCCAGATGTTCCAGCCGGTCAGGCCGTGCTCGCGCGGTGAACAGCCCGTGAGGAAAGTGGTGATCGCGGTCGCCGTCGTGGACGGGAACACGGAGTTGATGCGTCCGACCCGATGCGCGGCGAACGCAGTCTCGCGGCCGTGGGCACACAGGTAGTCGTCCCCGAGGCCGTCCACCACCATCAGCAGCACCCGTCTCGCGGCACGGACCTGTTCCGGCGGCAGCAGCGCCAGCAGCGGATGTCCGGGCGCACGTTGCCCGGAGCGCGTGCCCAGCCCGGCCTCGATCGACGCCATCAGGTTCACCAGGCAGCGTCCGCCGTAGTCGGGACGCACCCCCTGGGGCGTGTTCAATGGGTCACGGACGGGGTGAAGCGCCGCTCTCGACCGTGCTGTCCGGCACGGCGTTGCGGGCCACGACCGGGATCACGTGGCGCCCGAGGCGCACCTGCGCGACCTGGCGCACCGGTTCGGCCCGGAAGGACGGGCAGGCATACAGCTCGATGTCGTCCTTGGTCATCGGGTATTCGGCGCAGGTCAGCCGATTGAAGAACCAGTTGCCGTATATGCGGCACCTGGAGCGCCCTTCCTCGTCGTGGTCGAGGAACACGCAGGTCTGGAACAGGCAGCACTCGCCACAGTGGCTGCACTCGCCTTCGATCTTCCAGGACACGCTCTGCTCGGCTGCCCGCTTCTCGTTGTAGAAGCGCCGGGCGATCACTTCGGCCTTTGCCATCGCCCTTATCTGCCGTGCCGCCTGGCGGAGGGTCTGCCGGTAGTTGCGCAGGAAAGACAGATCGCCGGAAACCGCGCTGACAATGATGGGTGCCAGCGGCAGGCCGACCCACATGACGGATAGGAGAATCGCTTCCACGACGCGGCCGAGGGCATGCATCAGATTCGGTAGTTCCAGTGCCTGTCGTTCAAAGAGGCGCAGCGCGCCCGGAGTGTCACTGTCCCGACAGTCCAAGGACAGCGGGAAAGCGCAGGATGATACCGACTGGGTGACCATCGGGAAACTGAAATAATCATGTGTGCCGGGCAGCTTCGATGAACGTCAGGAACGGGTTGACCGGGGCCCGACCTTCGGCCCCGGCCTGCGGCGGCCGGACGTCCGCTGTTCCGCGACCTCGGTCAGATGGCCGAACCCACCACGGCCCCGACCGCAGCGGTGATCGCCATCGCCAGCGAGCCCCAGAAGGCCACCCGTGCCGTGGCACGGCCGACCGGTGCGCCTCCGATCCGCGCCGCGATCGCACCGAGCAGCGCCAGCGCGGCCAGCGAGCCGACCGCGATCACCGGCATCACTGCGGCGTCCGGCGCCAGCAGCGCGACCACGAGCGGCAGCAATGCGCCGACGGTGAAGGTGCCTGCCGACGCAAAAGCCGCCTGCAGCGGCCGAGCCGCGGTCATGTCCGAGATGCCGAGCTCCTCCAGGGCATGTGCGCCGAGCGCATCCTTGGCCATCAGCTGAACGGCGACGGTGCGCGCGAGCGAGGGTTCGAGGCCACGGCCGATGAAGATGCCGGCGAGTTCCTCGTGTTCCAGCGCGGGATCGGCGGACAGTTCCGCGCGTTCCCGGGCCAGGTCGGCCTGTTCCGAGTCCGCCTGTGAACTGACCGAGACATACTCGCCGGCGGCCATGGACATGGCACCGGCAACCAGGCCCGCCACGCCCGTGGTCAGCAGGACTTGCGGGGTTGCCGAGGCGGCGGCCACGCCCAGCAGCAGGCAGGCGGTGGACACGATGCCGTCATTGGCACCGAGCACGGCCGCGCGCAGCCATGCCGCACTGCCGGTCCGGTGGCGTTCGGGATGCAGCCTGTCGAATCGCACCTGTCCTCCTCGTAGGGTGCCGGGTCAGGTGTGCCCCGGCCTGTCTGCACGGGTCGCGAGCCATATTCCGGCAAGGACGATCGTACCCCCGACGACCTGCATCGTGCCGACGGGTTCGCCGAGCAGTTGCCAGGCGAACGCCGCCGCCACCACCGGTTGCAGCAGCAATCCGACCGAGGCAAGCGTCGGGCTCAGGTGCGCGATCGCATAGGCGATCAGGCTTTGCCCGGCGACATGGGAGGTCAGCGCAAGGCCGGCCAGGATGCCCCATCCGTGCAGTGAAGATGGCAGCAGCGTCTCGCCGCTCGCCACGGCGATCGGCAGCAGCACCGTCGCACAGGCGAGGCTGCTCCAGGCCATCACGCTCGCTGTCGAGACCGAACTGCGTACGCGGGACACGAACAGCTGGTAGGCCGCGTAGAACATCGCCGTGCCGATGCCCAGCGCATCGCCGACCAGCCGCAATGAACCGTCGGCGGCCGGTATGCGTCCGGATGCCGGCATGCCGGCCTGGGCACCCATCGACGCGCCGACCAGCACCACGGTGCCTGCCAGTGCAACGGCAAGCGCGGCCACGAAGCGTCCGCTCGGCTTCCTGCCGAAGATCAGCCAGACGGCGAGCGTGACGAAGATCGGCGCAAAGTTGGCCAGCAGTGTTGCGTTGGCGACCGACGTCAGCACGATCGAGCCATGCCACAGTGCAAGGTCTCCGGCGAAGCAGGCCCCGGCGGCCGCCAGCGGCCAGCGGAACCTGCGGCCGGCTTCCGCGTTCGCGGAGACCGAAACGGCGCAGGCCCAGGCCCAGAGCAGTGGCAGGGCCAGCGCGACGCGCCAGAATGCGGTTGCCACCGGACCCAGCTCGGACAGCCGGACCCAGATCGCGGAAGTGGCGATGCAGAACGCTCCGGCAAACAGCGCCAGCAGGCCCGCCTGCCGGTTCACGCCGCCTTCGCGTTACGGCATTCGACGAGGTACCAGAGTCCGAAGGGCGGGACCGTGGTCACGCGGGTCACCTGCAGCGGCGTGCCTGCCAGCACGTCCTCCAGGGACAGGTCGGTGCGCCAGCCGAGCCGCTGGGTGATCGGCGACAACATGCGCTGGCCGAACGCGACAAGGCGGTTGCGGTGGTGGAGATGGTTGACGATCACGATGCGCCCGCCGGGCTTGCATACTCGAACCATCTCGGCGAGCAGCCGGCGATGGTCGGGCACGGCGGTGACCACGTACGCGGCCATCAGTCCGTCGAAGCAGGAATCGGGAAAGGCCATGCGCATGGCGTCCATGCGCAGGATGGACGCATTGGCGATGCCATGCGCCTCGATGCACGCCTTCGCCTCGCGCAGCATCCCGAGCGAGAAATCGACGCCGACGACGAAAGGCTCCGGGCCGTACATCGGCAATGCGATGCCGGTGCCCACGCCGACCTCGAGGATGCGTTCGCCTGCGCGGGCATCCAGCCACTGCACGGCCGCCTTGCGCGGGGCATCGAACACGCGACCGAACAGGCGGTCGTAGATCTTCGCGTACGCGTCGTAGATGCGCTCGAGTCGCGCGAGATCCAACGAAAGACTCCGGTGCAAGGAAGGCCGGGATTATGCCATGCGGGGGGCCGGGCGCTGAACGTCCCGGCCCGGCCCCCGGTCACTCCCGCTGCAGCACGGGGCGGCCGGCCTCGACGACGAAGGAGGCGAGGGTGTTGACCGGAGACGACTCGCTGGCGACATCCGCGACGCCCCGGAATGCGACATGCAGGCGCGCCGGCGTCGCCTCGCATCGCGCGTAGCCGCGCTGGCGACCGTCGAAGAAGCGGACATGCGGATGGGCCGGCAGCAACTTCAGCGTCGATGCATGGGGGAAGCCGCGCGAACTGATGGAGGTGCCGACGAACTCGGGCATCACCACCGGCGAGCGTTCATCGTCGAAGTTGGTGCGCAGGTCGTTGGCCCAGAAGGAATGGATGTCGCCGCCGATCGACACCGGGTTCACGACCTTCGCCGCAGCCACCCGCTCCAGGAAACGCGCGCGCGGCGCTGCGTAACCGTCCCAGCTGTCGGTCCAGTGCACGGCTTCTCCCGCGGCATTGCGGTTGGTCAGTTGCGCCATCATCAGCGATTGCGCGAGGACGTTCCAGCGGCTGCGGCTGGAAACCAGGCCATCATCCAGCCAGCGTTCCTGCGCGGGGCCGAACATCGTCGCCGCCGGATCGAACCGGGCCGGACAGTCGGCGACGAGGTTGCCGCCACCGCCGCGACCTTCACCGCAGGGTTGGTCCGAACGGTACTGCCGGGTGTCGAGGACATGGAAGGTCGCGAGGTCGCCGAAGGCCACGCGCCGGTGCAGGAGCAGGTCGGGCCCGCGCGGCAGGCTGGTCCTGCGCAGGGGCATGTGTTCATAGTAGGCCTGGTAGGCGGCCGCACGGCGCTCGAGGAACCATTTCGGATCGTCGCGATTCTGCGACCTGTCGGCGGCATAGTCGTTCTCGACCTCGTGGTCGTCCCAGGTCACCAGCCAGGGGAATCGCTGGTGCGCGTTGCGCAGGTGCGGGTCGGACCTGTAGCAGGCGTAGCGGTTGCGGTACTGCGCGAGGGTGACCGGCTCCTGCATGGTCTCGTGGCGGCGCGGCACCTTGCCGCTGCTCGACCCTTCGTAGATGTAGTCGCCAAGATGGAGCACCAGGTCCAGGTCGTCCTCGGCCATGTGGCGATACGCGCCGTAGAGTCCGTGCTCGTAATGCTGGCAGGAAGCGAACGCGAAGCGCAGGCGGCCCATGGCAGCACCCGCGGCCGGCGCGGTGCGTGAACGGCCTGCAGGGCTGGCGGCCCCGCCCGCGATGAACCGGTACCAGTACCAGCGGCCCGGTTCCAGGCCCTCGACCTCGACATGGACGGAATGGCCCAGGCGGGGATCGGCGGTCGTGCGACCGCGGCGCACGATGTTTCCGTGGGCTTCGTCGGTGGCCACCGTCCAGTCGACCGCGACCGGCAGGTCGGGCATGCCGCCGCCTTCCGTGGGGCGGGGTGCGAGGCGCGTCCAGATGACGAATCCGTCCGGCGACGGGTCGCCGGAGGCGACGCCGAGCGTGAAGGGATCGTCCCTGGCCTTCCACTCGGCGGCCCGGGCCGGGACCGCAGTCGTGGCGAAGATGGCTGAAAGGCCCAGCAGGCAGCGCCTGCGGGCGACCGATTGCAGGTCGATACCGGAAAGCAGGTGCATGCCGGATGGATTTCGCATCGTGTCTGATCCCTTCGATCGTGCGCGAGCCGGTGCCGCAGCGAATGCAGCACGGGACGGCTGCAAAGGTATCATCGGGCCACACTCAACGGATACCTACGGCTTTCTCATGACCATCGACTGGCCGGCATTCACGCCCGGATCGGCGCTGATCGGCGGGCTCCTCATCGGCTTCGCGGCGGCCTTCCTGGTGCTCAGCATCGGCCGTATCGCGGGCATCAGCGGCATCCTGGGCAACCTGCTGCCGGGTGCGCCGGCAGGCCGGCCCGGGTCCGGCGGGGAACGCGGCTGGCGCCTGGCCTTCGTCCTCGGGCTGCTGGCCGCACCCGGGCTGGCGGCGGTTTCGGCCGTACCGATGCCACCGGTCGAGACGCTGGTCGACTGGCCATGGCTGGTCGCCGCCGGCCTGCTGGTCGGATTGGGCACCCGCATCGGCAGCGGTTGCACCAGCGGCCACGGCGTCTGCGGCATCGCGCGCGGGTCGCTGCGTGGTCTGATCGCCACGCTGACCTTCATGGCCTTCGGCATCGCCACCGTGTTCGTGCTCGAGCACCTGCTGCGGGTGCCGGCATGAAGGCGATCGCGGCGTTCCTGTGTGGCCTGACCCTCGGTGTGGGCCTGATTGTTTCCCAAATGACTAATCCCGCCAAGGTGATTGGATTCCTCGACATCACCGGCCGCTGGGATCCGAGCCTTGGTGTCGTGATGGGCAGTGCGCTGCTGGTGGCAGCGGCCGGCTTTGCCTGGGTGGAACGACGCGGCCGGCCGATGCTGTCCGGCGATCTCGCGCTGCCGCCACGCTGGCCGGTCGATGGCCGGTTGCTGGGTGGCGCGGCGCTGTTCGGCGTCGGCTGGGGCATCGGCGGCTTCTGCCCCGGCCCCGCGCTGGTCGCCACCGCAGGGCTGTCGATCGATGCAGCGATCTTCACCGCAGCGATGCTGTTCGGCATGGCCGTGGCCAACCGTCTCGTCGAGGGGGCTTCGGCCGCCCGACGCGCCTTTTCGCGAGAGCCTTCGGACAGCGCGCAGTGAGCGGCCCTCTGGCCGGCATCAAGGTCGTCGATTTCACGACCATCGTCATGGGTCCCTTCGCGTCCCAGATGCTCGGTGACCTCGGTGCCGACGTGGTGAAGGTCGAGTCGCTCGATGGCGATGCCATGCGCCATGTCGGACCGAAGCGCAATGCCGGCATGGGGCCGAACTTCCTGCACCTCAACCGCAGCAAGCGCAGCCTCGCGCTCGACCTGAAGCAGCCACGCGGCCTCGCCGTGATGCACCGCCTGCTCGCCGGTGCCGATGTATTCATCTACAGCCTGCGCCCGCACACGATCGCGCGCCTGGGTCTGTCCTATGCGGAAGTGTCGGCGTACAACCCGTCGATCATCCATGCGGGCTGTTTCGGCTACAGCCAGCGTGGGCCCAACGCCGACAGGCCCGCCTACGACGACCTGATCCAGGGGGCTTGCGGGCTGCCCGATCTCGCCCGGCGCGCCACCGGTGCCGAGCCGCGCTATCCGCCGCTCAACCTGGCGGACCGCAGCGTCGGCCTGTATGCGGCCCTGGCAATCAACGCGGCGCTGGTCGAGCGCGCGACGTCCGGCCTGGGCCAGCAGTTGCAGATACCGATGTTCGAGACGCTCACCCAGTTCGTGCTCGGCGACCACATGTGGGGCCACACGCACGTGCCGCCCACGGACGGCACGGGTTACGTGCGCCTGGTTTCTCCTGAGCGCCGGCCGTTCCGCACGCTCGATGGCTACGTCTGCGTGCTGATCTACAGCGATCGGCAATGGCGCAGCTTCCTCACCCTGATCGGCGAGCCTGCGCGCTTCACCGACGATCCGCGCTTTGGCGATCCCGATGCGCGCACCCGCCATGTGGACGAAGTGCAGGGGTTCGTCGCAGCCCAGATGGCGACACGCACCACGGGCGAATGGCTTTCCGCACTCGAGGGGGCCGACATCCCGGTCACCCGGATGAATTCGCTGGAAGATCTGCTGGCGGACCCGCACCATGCGGCCACCGGGTTCTTCCAGGAGGTCGACCATCCGAGCGAGGGGCGCCTGCAGATGATGCGGGTTCCGGCCGAGTTCGGCCGCACGCCTGCGGTGCCCGAGCGGCTGGCGCCGCGCCTGGGCGAGCATGGTGCGGCCGTGCTGCGTGAACTCGGCTATGCCGACCCTGAGATCGACGCCCTGTTCGCCGATGGTGTGGCGGGCGCGCCGGTCGCCTGAACGGAGCAGTGCGATGGACTTCCGGCTCACCGATTCCCAGAGGCAGATGCGC
>JAIENF010000753.1 GCA_019751575.1 Burkholderiales bacterium | reverse complement strand
TCGGCACGATGCGTCCGGGCCACTCGGCGCAGAGCGCGTCGAGCGCCTCGGCCCGGCGCCCGGTCACGCCGACGATGTCGCCGCGCGAGGCATGGTGCACGGCCAGCGCCCGCCCGATGCCCGCCGATCCGCCGGTGATGAATACCGGGCCGGGCGCGCCCGGGTTCACCGTTGCGTCCCTATTTCGCCGGCGGCTTGCCGCTGCGGATCTGTGCGGCGAGCTGTTCGATGACCGAGAAGGTACGGTCGAATCCCTGCGTCATGGCGGGTGAGGTGAGGTAGCGGCCGTTCACCACCAGCGAAGGCGTGCCCGTCAACTGGTAGGCCTTGCTCATCTGGATCGAGCGCTGCACGCGGCTGTCGATGCCGAACGATCCGTAGACCTCGGCGAACTTCTTCGGGTCGACGCCCCTGCTGCCCACCCAGGCCTGCATCCGGGCGAGGTCGCCGAGGTCGGTCTTCTGTTCGTGGATGGCCTTGAAGATCTCGTCGTGCAGCCGGTCGATCTGGCCCATCGCCTCCAGGGTATAGAACAGGCGGGTATGCGGGATCCAGCTCTCGCGGAACACCGCCGGTATCCGGCGCAGTTCGATGTCGGGCGACTTCTGCTTCAACCAGGCCTTGAGCGCCGGCTGGAGGTCGGCGCAGTGCGGGCATCCATACCAGAAGAACTCGATCACCTCGATCCGCTTCTGGTTGTCGACCGGCTGTGCCGGCTGCAGCACGCGATAGTCCTTGCCCGAGACGAGGGGCTGCGCGATCGCCGGTGCGCTCAGTGCGACGAACCCCGCGAGCAGGATGGCACGGGTCAGTGTCTTCAGCATGGTGGTGTCTCCGGTGGGCCCCGCGACGCGGCGTCGGGACCGTTACGGCCGCTTCTCGCGGACCTTGATGGGTGCTGCTTCGATCCCGCTGCCGGCCAGCTGGCTGCGTACCCGCCCCAGCGCGTCGGCGTCGTCGAACGGGCCCAGGCGCACACGATGCCAGATGCCCTTTTCGCCAAGATTAGCCGTCTGGATCGACGCCTCCAGTCCCATCAACGCAAGGCGCGCCTTCAGGTTGTCAGCGTCCTGGGCATTCTGGAATGCGCCGGCCTGCAGGAAATAGCGCTCCTGGACGGCTGCCTTCGTGTCGACCGTGCGGTTGCGGAGGTCCTGGTCGGTGGCCGGCTGCTCGATGCCGGGCAGGATCGTGTAGAAATCGAAGCGGGGCTTGGCTTCCGGGGCTGCCTTGCCCGGCTCCGCTGCGGCCGGGGCCCTGGTGGAGGGGCTCGCGGTGCCGGCCGGTTCGGCGGTCGCGGCCTTGCCCGGTGCCTGCACCGGGGCGGGCTTGTCGCGCGCGGCGAACGGGTTCGCCGCGCGGTTGAGGTAGAAGGCGATCGCCAGCGCCGCCACCAGCCCGAGCACGAGGCCGACGAAGATGCCGAGCATCATCGTCCCGGTGCGCCCGCGTGTCTCGGTCTTCTTGTAGTCGCGGCTCATCGTTGCAACCTGTACGGGGAGGGCATTCGGCGAGGCCTACATTCGCGCCGGCGCGGATACGCCGAGCAGCGCCAGCGCCGATGCCAGCACGGTGCGCACCGCATCGAGCAGGGCCAGCCGGGCGAGCCGCACGGGTTCGTCGTCGACCAGGACCTTCTCGGCGTTGTAGTAGCTGTGGAGGTCGCCGGCGAGGTCCTTCAGGTAGAAGGCGATGCCGTGCACCGACAGTTCGGACGCGGCGAGGTCGAGCACTTCCGGCCACGCGGACAGCCGGTCGACCAGCGCGAGTTCGTGCAGGTTGTCCAGCGGCGACAGATCCACCGCGTCGAGCGCGTGCAGTCCGGCCTGTTCCGCCTCGCCGGTCCACGCCTCGAACACGCTGCAGATGCGCGCATGGGCATACTGGATGTAATAGACCGGGTTCTCGTTCGAACGCGACTTCGCGAGGTCGAGGTCGAAGTCCAGGTGCTGGTCGCTCTTGCGCAGCACGTAGAAGAAGCGCGCGGCATCGTTGCCGACCTCGCCGCGCAGCTCGCGCAGCGTGACGAACTGGCCCGAACGCGTGGACATCGAGACCTTCTCGCCGTTGCGGTAGAGCACCGCGAACTGCACCAGCGCGACGGTCAGGCGATCGGCATCGGCGCCGCTCGCGCGAAGCGCACCCATCACCCTCGGGATGTAGCCGTGGTGGTCCGCGCCCCAGACATCGATCACGCGGTCGAAGCCGCGCTCGAACTTGTCGAGGTGGTAGGCGATGTCGGAGGCGAAATAGGTGAAGGCGCCGTTCTCCCGCTGGACCACGCGGTCCTTCTCGTCGCCGAAAGCGGTCGAGCGGAACCAGAGGGCGCCGTTCTCGCGGTAGAGGTGGCCGGCCTGCTGCAGCCGGTCGACCGCCTGCGCGACCGCGCCGCCGTCGAACAGCGAGCGCTCCGAATACCAGCGGTCGAAGGTCACGCCGAACCCGTCGAGATCGTCACGGCAGTCGCCGAGCTGGGCATCGAGTGCATGCCGGTGGACGATCGCATAGCCATCGCCAAGCAGCCGCTTCGCGGCGTCGATCAGCGCATCGAGGTGGGTCTCGCGCCGTGCCTTCGCCGCGGGGTCGTCATCGCCAGCGGCTGGAAGGCCGGGCGTGCCTTCGATCACGGCAGCGGCCGGTCGAACGAAGGCCGCACCATGGGCGTCCGCGAGCGACCGGGCCATGTCGCGGACATAGTCGCCCTGGTATCCGTTGGGTGGGAACTCGATCGCCTCGCCTGCGTGGTCGAGGTAGCGCAGCCACGTGGACAGCGCGAGGATGTCCATCTGCCGGCCCGCATCGTTGACGTAGTACTCGCGGCTGACGTCGCTGCCTGCGGCCTCGAGCACGTTGGCGAGGCTCGCGCCGTACGCCGCGCCGCGGCCGTGCCCGACATGCAGCGGGCCGGTCGGGTTGGCCGACACGAACTCGACCTGCACCCGCGGGCGATGCGCCGGCGAGCGGCGGCCATAGGCTGCACCCTGTGCGCGGACGAGATGCACGACCGCACGCCGGGCGGCGCGCGACACGGTGAGGTTGATGAAGCCCGGGCCGGCGATCTCCGCCTTCTCGAGGGTGCCCGACGCCGGCAGTGCGGCAATCAGCTGCGCCGCGATCTCGCGCGGCGGACGGCCGAGCGGCTTCGACAGCTGCATCGCCAGGTTGCAGGCGTAGTCACCGTGGCTGCGCTGCTTCGGGCGTTCGAGCTGTACCGCCACGGCGGATCCGGGGGCAACGGCCGCGAGCGCCTGTTCGAGCAGGGCGATGCAGGTGGACTTCAGGTCGGACGGAGCCATCGGTGTATCGTCATCTTCGGGTCTGGCTTCAGGCGCCATAGTTTACTTTGCGCAGCCTTCGTTCAGGGGCCTGATTCGCGCGACGGCGATCACAGTTCGAGCGGGTCGACGTCCAGGATCCAGTGCACCTTCGACTGTCGTTGCGCCGCGATCGCCTGGCGCCATGAACCCAGGAAGCGCTGGAACCGTCCCCGGCTCGCAGATTGCACCAGCAGCTGGGCGCGCTCGCGTCCGGCCCGCCGGACCAGCAGCGCAGGCACGGGATCGTAGACCGTGATCGAAGGATCGACGCCGGGCGCGAGTGCCGCGGCAGCGGCGAGGAATTCGATGGCTTCGGCAAGCACGGCCGCGTCGGCGCGCAGGATCGCCTGCGACGAGAAGGGCGGCAGCCGCATCTGGCGCCGCTCGTCCAGCAACTGCCCGGCGAACGTCGAGTAGTCGTGGCGGGCAAGTGCGCCGAACAGCGGATGCTGCGGGATGGACGTCTCGATCATCACCCGTCCGGGCAGGTCGGCGCGACCGGCGCGACCGGCGACCTGGGTCAGCAGTGCGAACAGTCGTTCGGGTGCGCGGAAGTCGCTGCTGTACAGCGCCTGGTCGCTGTCGACCACGCCGACCAGGGTGAGCCTCGGGAAGTCATGGCCCTTGGCGAGCATCTGGGTGCCCACCAGCAGGTCCACTTCGCGCCGCCGGATGCGCTCGCGGGCCTGTTCCCAGGCTGCCGCGGTGCGTACCGTGTCGCGATCGATGCGAAGGATGCGCGCGCCCGGCAGGAGACGCGCCAGCGTTTCCTCCAGGCGCTCGGTGCCCAGGCCGAGCGCGGTCAGGTCCGGGTTGCCGCAGGTGGGGCAGGCACGGGGCGGGCGCTCGGCCTGCCCGCAATGATGGCAGCGCAGCGTGTGCTGCCGCTGGTGCAGCACGAACCGCGCGCTGCACCGCGGGCAGCCGGCGACCCATCCGCAGCCGTTGCAGCGGAGCGCCGGGGAGTAGCCGCGCCGGTTGAGCAGCACCAGGCCCTGTTCGCCGCGCTCGATCTGCGCCGCGAGCGCCTTCAGCAGCGGCTCCGAGGGCTCCGGCTTGTGCGCAGCAATCCGCGGGTAGCGGCGCAGGTCGATGATGTCGATCGCCGGCATCGGTCCGGTTGGACGCACGTCGAGACGCAGCATCCGATAGCGCCCGGACTGCGCGTTGTGCAGGGTTTCGAGCACGGGCGTGGCGCTGCCCAGCACGACCGGGACATCGCGCGCACGGGCGCGCCAGACCAGCACGTCGCGCGCGTGGTAACGCAAGCCCTCTTCCTGCTTGAACGACGCGTCGTGCTCTTCGTCGACCACCACCAGCCCCAGCCGCGGCATCGGGGTGAACGCGGCCAGCCGGGTGCCGACCACCACGTCGGCGAGGCCGCTGGCCGCAGCCAGCCAGCGCCGCGCGCGCTCGGCGGCGGGCAGTCCGCTGTGCAGCACGACGAAGCTTGCACCCGGCAGGTCGCTGCGCAATGCGGCGTCGAGCTGGGGCGTGAGGTTGATCTCGGGGACCAGCATGAGCACCTGGTGGCCCCGGGCCAGCGCCTGCTCCATGGTGCGCGCATAGACGGTGGTCTTGCCGCTGCCGGTGACCCCGAACAGCAGGTGCACGCCGAACCTTCCGAGCCCTTCGCGCAGCGAATCGACCGTCGCCTGCTGCCCCGCGTTGAGCGAGAACCCAGTGTCGGCGCCGCCATCGGCAGCCGGATCCTCGCCGGGATGCTGCGCAACATCGCTGGCCGGAACGACCCACCCCATCGTCCTGAATCGACGCAGCAGGGCGGCAATGCCCGGGTCCCGGCCCTCGGCCGGATGCAGCTGCGCCTCGGTGACTGCCGGTGCCCCGGCCAGCCGGTCGAGCAGTGCCTGCTGCTTCGGGGCGGGCCGGCCCTGCCACGCCGACTGGCGTGCCCGGCCTTCGTCGGTGAGCGACCACGCCTCCGGGCGGGGTTCCCGCGCCAGGGCGGCAGCAGGAACGGCCGGGGGCAGCGCAGCGAACAATGCGGCGCCAAACGGGTGCTGGTAGTAGCCGCTCGCGAAACGCAGCGTGTCGAACACGTCTGGCGGGATCGGCAGCAGCGTGCGGTCTATCCCGCCGATCGCCTTCAACTGGCCCGCCGGCAGGTCGGTGCTGTCCGAAAGCGCTGCAATGATCCCGGTAGTCCGGGTGCGGCCGAAGGGAACCTGCACGCGACGGCCGATATCCGCGGCCGTTGCATCGATGTTCCGGTAATCGAACAGGCGATCCAGCGGCACGTCCAGCGCCACCTGCACATACCTCGGCAGCGCAGCCGCTTCGACGCGCGGCGACAGGTCAGGGCTGTGGATAACTTTGTCGATAATTTTCGCCACAGCGACTTGTCAAGGGTCCCGGTGGGGCGCAGACCGCTCGCGAGATCGGAAAATATCGTAGAAGTTCAACTAATTCAGACGGTTAGGAAGACCTGTTCAGAACCTGTCGAGAATGAGCCGAATGTGACGGTTTCGGGCAGCTTGTGCATAAGCTCCACTGCCCGATTCCCGCCGGCCTGCCTGGCGTCAGGGAGGGGTATGGAAACGCATGCTGCGCTGGTGCACTGCATCGACCAGGAAACCGACGTTCTCGGGCGGCGTGAACCGGGTGATGCCGTGCCCGAGGTTGAATACATGGCCGGGACCCGGACCGTAGCTGGCGAGGATCTTCTCGACCTCGTCCTCGATCGTCTCGCGGTTGGTCAGCATCACCAGCGGATCCAGGTTGCCCTGGATCGCCACCTTGTCGCCGATGCGGCGGCGCGCCTCGCCGATGTCGATCGTCCAGTCGACGGCCACGGCATCGGCCCCGATCGCCGCGATCGACTCCAGCCAGACGGCCCCGCCCTTGGTGAACACGATCACCGGGACCTTGCGGCCCTCGGCTTCGCGGCGGATCGAGCTGACGATCTGCTGCAGGTAGCGCAGCGAGAAATCGCGGTAGCGCTCGGCCGACAGGGTGCCGCCCCAGGTGTCGAACAGCATCACGGCCTGGGCACCGGCGGCGATCTGCGCGTCCAGGTAGACGCTGATCGCCCGGGCGTTGGTGTCGAGCAGCTTGTGCATCAGCTTCGGGTCGGTGTACATCATCTGCTTGACCCGGGCGAAGTCGTCGCTGCCGCCGCCTTCGATCATGTAGCAGGCCAGCGTGAACGGGCTGCCGGAGAAGCCGATCAGCGGGACCTTCCCGTCGATGCCCTTGCGGCATTCCGAGATCGCGTCCATCACGTAGCGCAGGTCGGTGTCCGGATCGGGCAGGCGCAGCGACTCGATCGACTGGGCGTCTCGCAGCGGACGCTCGAAACGCGGACCCTCGCCCTCGGCGAAGTACAGCCCGAGGCCCATGGCATCCGGCACGGTCAGGATGTCCGAGAAGACGATCGCCGCATCGAGGTCGAAACGCTCGAGCGGCTGCAGCGTGACCTCGGCAGCCATCGTCGGCGACTTCATCAGCTTGACGAAGCTGCCGGCGCGCGCGCGGGTCTGGTTGTACTCGGGCAGGTAGCGCCCGGCCTGGCGCATCACCCAGACCGGGGTCTGGTCGACCGGCTGGCGCATCAGGGCGCGCAGCAGCCGGTCGTTACGGAGAGTGGACATGTACGGTTCCTGTCATTCCGGGCCGGCGGATCCCCGCCCGGGCGATGCCGAGTATAGGAGAGGTGCCGGGCGCGTGATCAGCGGGGCAGGTCGGAACTGCCCATCAGGAACGCGTCGACCGCGCGGGCGCACTGCCGCCCCTCGCGGATCGCCCACACCACCAGCGACTGGCCGCGGCGCATGTCGCCGGCCGCAAACACCTTTGGCGCGCTGGTCGCGTAGCTGCTGGCGCCCTCGGTGGTGGCCTGCGCATTGCCCCGCGCATCGCGGCTCACGCCGAAGGTGTCGAGCACGCTGCCGACCGGGCCGGTGAATCCCATCGCGAACAGCACCAGGTCGGCCTTCACCTCGAATTCCGAACCGGGCACCTCGCGCATCTTCATCTGGCCGCTGGCTTCGTCCTTCGCCCACTCGACCCGGGCGCCGATCAACGCGGTGACGTTGCCATGCCCGTCGTCCTTGAACGACTTGGTGGTGACCGCCCAGTCGCGCTCGCAGCCTTCCTCGTGCGACGAGGATGTGCGCAGGCGGATCGGCCAGTAGGGCCAGACCAGGGGCTTGTCTTCCTCTTCAGGCGGCTGCGGCAGCAGCTCGAACTGGGTGACCGCGGCCGCGCCATGCCGGTTCGACGTGCCGACGCAGTCGGACCCGGTGTCGCCACCGCCGATCACCACCACATGCTTGCCGGTGGCCATCAACTGCCCGCTCACCTTGTCGCCCGCCACGACCTTGTTCTGCTGGGGAAGGAACTCCATCGCGTAATGGATGCCGCGCAGGCTGCGGCCGGGCACCGGCAGGTCGCGCGGGACTTCGGCGCCGCCAGCCAGCACGACCGCGTCGAACTCGCTCGTGAGCTGTTCCGGCGACACCGTCCTTGCCGCGTCCGCGCTCACGCCGGGCGCATCGACCTTGCCGACCAGCGTGCCCACGCGGAACTCGACGCCTTCGGCCTTCATCTGGTCGATGCGGCGGTCGATGTGCGACTTCTCCATCTTGAAGTCGGGGATGCCATAGCGCAGCAGGCCGCCGATGCGGTCGCTCTTCTCGAACACGGTGACCGCATGCCCGGCGCGTGCGAGTTGCTGCGCGCAGGCCAGCCCGGCCGGCCCCGAGCCGACGATCGCGACCTTGCGGCCGGTGCGGCGCTCGGGCACCTGCGGCACGACCCAGCCGTTCTCCCAGCCCTTGTCGATGATCGCGTGCTCGATCGACTTGATGCCGACGGCATCGGCGTTGATGTTCAGCGTGCAGGCTGCCTCGCAGGGCGCGGGGCAGATGCGGCCGGTGAACTCGGGGAAGTTGTTCGTCGAGTGCAGCGTGTCGAGCGCCTGCTTCCATTCCTGGTTGAACACCAGGTCGTTCCAGTCGGGGATGATGTTGTTGACCGGGCAGCCGTTCATGCAGAACGGCGTGCCGCAGTCCATGCAGCGGGCGCCCTGCACCTTGGCTGCATCATCGGTCAGGCGAAGCACGAACTCGCGGTAGTGCTTCACCCGCGACTGCGGTGCCTCGTACGATTCGTCGACCCGCTCGAATTCCATGAACCCGGTGATCTTGCCCATTGCCGTCCTTGCTGTTCAGGTGGTGCAGTGGTTCAACCCGCGGCAGGTGCGCTGCCGGTCTTCATGCGACTGGAGGCCCGGCCCCGGCCTACGCCGCCATCCGGCTGCGGCTGGCGGCCATCTCGCCCAGCGCACGCCGGTACTCCGTCGGGAACACCTTCACGAAACGCCCGCGCCAGTTCGCCCAGTCGGCGAGCATGGCCTTCGCCCGCGCGCTGCCGGACAGCTGCGCATGGCTGGCGAGCATCTCGCGCACGATGGCTTCGTCGGACTGCCCGCGATGCCACAGGTCGCGTGCCAGCCGGCCTTCCTGCTCCGACTCGGCAAGCAGCGGCTCGATCGCGACCATGGCCAGGTTGCAACGCTCGCCGAACTGGCCGTCCTCGTCGAGCACGTAGGCGATGCCGCCGCTCATGCCCGCGCCGAAGTTGCGTCCGGTGCGGCCCAGCACCAGCACCGTGCCGCCCGTCATGTATTCGCACCCATGGTCGCCGACGCCCTCGACCACCGCATCGGCGCCCGAGTTGCGCACCGCGAACCGCTCGCCCGCGACGCCCCGGAAGAAGGCCTGGCCCGCGATCGCGCCATAGAGCACCGTGTTGCCGACGATGATGTTCTCGTGCGGCTCGCCGACGAACTTGGGCGACGGCTGGACGATGATGCGCCCGCCGGACAGGCCCTTGCCGACGTAGTCGTTGCCCTCGCCGATCAGGTCGATGGTGATCCCGCGCGCGAGGAATGCGCCCAGGCTCTGGCCGGCCGATCCCGCGAACCGGATGTGGATGGTGTCTTCGTCCAGTCCCTCGTGGCCGTAGCGCCGCGCGACCTCGCCCGACAGCATCGTGCCCGCGGTGCGGTTGCCGTTGCGGATCGGCATCTCGATGGTGACCTTCTCGCGCCGCTCGAGCGCGGGCATCGCGAGCTCGATCAGGCGGTGGTCGAGGGCCCCGGCGATGCCGTGGTCCTGTTCTTCGCGCTGGTGGCGTGCGATCGATTCATGCACCGCCGGCTGGTGGAAGATGCGCGAGAAGTCGAGTCCCTTCGCCTTCCAGTGCTCGATGCCCTTCTTCATGTCGAGCAGGTCGGCACGGCCGATCAGATCGCTGAACTGGCGCACGCCCAGCTGTGCCATGAGTTCACGGATCTCTTCAGCGATGTAGAAGAAGAAATTGATCACATGCTCGGGCTTGCCCTGGAAGCGCTTGCGCAGTTCGGGGTCCTGGGTGGCGACGCCGACCGGGCAGGTGTTCAGGTGGCACTTGCGCATCATGATGCAGCCTTCCGCCACCAGCGGTGCCGTGGCGAAGCCGAACTCGTCGGCGCCCAGCATGGCGCCGATGACCACGTCGCGGCCGGTCGTCATCTGGCCGTCGACCTGCACCGCGATGCGGCCGCGCAGGTCGTTCAGCACC
>JAIENF010000590.1 GCA_019751575.1 Burkholderiales bacterium | reverse complement strand
CCTGCAGCTGATGGCCAACTACTTCGACGAGGCGCGGCTGCTGGGCGTGGCCCATCAGTACCAGCTGGCGACCGACTGGCATCGCCGGGCACCGGCGGCCTTCGCCGCCTGAGCCGGCCGGGACACCACACATACCCATGGCACGTTCATCCCATTCCGGATACAGCGGCTGGCAGGTCGTCATCGGGCTCGAGACCCATGCCCAGCTGTCCACCGCGAGCAAGATCTTCTCCGGTGCATCGACCGCGTTCGGCGCCGAGCCGAACACCCAGGCGAGCGTGGTCGACCTCGCGCTGCCCGGCGTGCTGCCGGTGCTGAACCGGGGCGCGGTCGAGCGCGCGATCCGCTTCGGGCTGGCGGTCGGCGCGACCATCGCCCCGCGCAGCGTGTTCGCGCGCAAGAACTACTTCTACCCCGACCTGCCCAAGGGCTACCAGATCAGCCAGTACGAGATCCCGGTGGTGCAGGGCGGTTCGCTCGCCTGCATCGTCGAGGGCAAGGGCTTCGAGCCGTATGCGAAGACGGTGCGCCTGACCCGCGCCCACCTCGAGGAAGACGCCGGCAAGTCGCTGCATGAAGACTACTCGGGCATGAGCGGCATCGACCTCAACCGGGCCGGCACGCCGCTGCTCGAGATCGTCACCGAGCCGGACATCCAGGTCGACGACATCGAGCAGGCGGCGAGCGAGGCGGTCGCCTATGCGCGCGCCCTGCACTCGCTGGTCACCTGGCTCGGCATCTGCGACGGCAACATGCAGGAAGGTTCGTTCCGCTGCGATGCGAACGTCTCGGTGCGCCGGCCCGGCGCGGCCCTGGGCACGCGTTGCGAGATCAAGAACCTGAACAGCTTCCGCTTCATGCACCAGGCGATCGTGCACGAGGCGAGGCGGCAGGTCGACCTGATCGAGGCCGGCGACCGCGTGGTGCAGGAAACCCGGCTGTACGACCCCGACCGCGACGAGACGCGGTCGATGCGCAGCAAGGAAGATGCGATGGACTATCGCTACTTCCCCGACCCCGACCTGCTGCCGCTGGAGATAGACGCCGCCTGGATCGAACGGGTCCGTGCCGGGCTGCCGGAGCTTCCGGCCGCGATGCGGGGGCGGTTCGTGTCCGCGTTCGGCCTGTCCGACTACGACGCGGGGCTGCTGACCGGCGACGCCGCCACGGCGCGCTACTTCGAGGACGTCGTCGGCGCGCTGCCCTCCGGGCAGGCCAAGCTGGCCGCCAACTGGATCATCGGCGACCTGTCGGCCGCGCTGAACGCGGCCGGGACCGCGATGGTCGATTGCCCGCTGCCTGCATCCGGGCTGGCCGGCCTGCTCGTCCGTGTGGTCGACGGCACCATCAACCAGAAGACCGCGAAGGAAGTGTTCGCCGCGCTGTGGGCAGGCGAAGCGGCCTCCGCCGACGCGGTGATCGACAGCCGCGGGCTGCGCCAGATCTCCGATGCCGGGGCACTGGTCGCGATCGTCGACGCAGTGCTTGCCGCCAATCCGAAGTCGGTCGAGGAATTCCGGGCCGGCAAGGAGAAGGCTTTCAATGCGCTGGTGGGCCAGGTGATGAAGCAGAGCCGCGGCAAGGCGAACCCGCAGCAGGTCAACGACATCCTGCGCGAGAAGCTGGGCTAGCCGGCCGGCAGGTCGATGTAGACGCAGGTCAGGCCCGCCGAGGAGGACGCGCCGGCGGTGCCGCCGTGCGCGACCGCGATCGAGCGCACGATGGACAGCCCGAGCCCGGCCCCTTCGGTATCGTGCTGGCGTGAACTGTCGCCCCGGTAGAAGCGGTCGAACATGCGTGACAGTACCTCGGCCGGCAGGGCGTCGCCGTGGTTGCACACGGAGAGGCGGACGCAGGACGCGCCACCTGCGGGTGCCTGGGGCGCCGGCTCGATGCGCACCTGCACCACGCTGCCGGCCGCCGCATGCCGGATGGCATTGGACACGAGGTTGGCGAGTGCGCGCACCAGGTGCGCGCGGTCGCCGGGCACGACGGTGGCGCCCTCGACCTTCACCTCCAGCCCGAGGCGCTGCTCGATGGCCAGTGCCTCGTAGAACGAAAGAACCTGCCGGGCCATGTCGTGCAGGTCCACCGCATCCCTCACCGGCTGCGCCAGCCCATGCTCCGACTTGGCGAGGAACAGCATGTCCGACACCATCCGCGCCAGGCGTTCCAGTTCCTCGGAATTGTTGGCCAGCACTTCGCGATAGTCGTCGGCACTGCGGGCCCGGGACAGGCCGACCTGCGTCTGCGTCATCAGGTTGCTGAGCGGCGTGCGCAGTTCGTGGGCAAGGTCGCTCGACAGTTCGCTCAGCCGGCGGAACGAATCTTCCAGCCGGGCCAGCATGTCGTTGAGCGTGCGGGCCAGTTCGGCGACCTCCACCGGCAGGTCGCCCGAGGTGAGCCTGCGGTCCAGCCGCGAAGCGGTCACCCCTTCGGCCTCGCGGCCGAGGCGGCGCAGCGGTGCGAGGCCGCTGCGCGCGGCAATCCAGCCGAGCAGTCCGGTGGCGAGCACTGCGATCGCGACGAACGTCCACAGCGTGCGCCGGAACGACTGCATGTAGTGGTCATGGTGCGCGGTATCGACGCCGATCGTCACCCGGAACATGCGCCGGTCGGCCAGGCCGCTCGCCAGGTCGCGCGACAGTCCCCGGAAGGTGCGCCCTTCGTGCGTCCACTGCACCGGCAGGGCGCCGCCATGGGCCGGATGCGCGTGGCCGGGTGCAGTCGAAGCCGACGGTGGTACGTTCCGCGGTGCCGAGCGTGCGGCCTCCGAGCTGAACCGGACCCGCCCATCCCCGTCCTCGACCCGCAGGGCGAGCCCGTCATGGCCGACCAGCATCGAGGCGAAGCGCGCCTCGATGCGATCGAGGTCGGCTGGCCTGCGCACCGATCCGAGCAGCGCCGCGCTGGTGGTGAACTTGCCCTCGACCACGTCGCGGTCGAGGTCGATGAAGTGGCGCTCGACCGATACGCCGACCAGTTGCCCGAGCGCCAGGAGCACCGCGGTCGAGCCGGCCACGAACAGCAGCGTGATGCGCAGCGTGAGCGAAAGCGACGCCGGCGCGTGGGCCGTGCGGGTGGCGGGGCCGCGGTCGCCGGCCATGCGGGTCAGGCGCCGTCCTCGAGCACGTAGCCCATGCCGCGCAGCGTGCGGATCAGCTTGGTGTCGTAGGCGTCGTCGATCTTCGCGCGCAGCCGGCGGATGGCCACCTCGACCACGTTGGTGTCGCTGTCGAAATTCATGTCCCACACCTGCGAGGCGATCAGCGAACGCGGCAGCACCTCACCGCGGCGGCGCATCAGCAGTTCCAGCAGCGCGAACTCCTTGCCGGTCAGCTCGATGCGCTGGCCGGCACGCACCGCCCGGCGGCGGATCAGGTCGAGCTCGAGGTCGGCCACCTTCAGGCTGGTGGACTCGGCCATCGGACTGCGCCGGCGCAGCAGGGTGCGCACCCGCGCCAGCAGTTCGGTGAAGGCGAACGGCTTCACCAGGTAGTCGTCGGCACCGAGCTCGAGTCCGCGCACACGGTCCTCGACCTCGTCGCGCGCGGTGAGGAACAGCACCGGCAACTGATGCCCCGCTTCGCGCAGCGTCCGGACCAGCGTCCAGCCATCGAGCCGGGGCAGCATCACGTCGACGATCGCCAGGTCGAACGCCTCCGCCAGCAGCAGGTGCAGCCCGTCGGCACCGTCGCGCGCGACTTCAGCCGTGAAGCCTGCCTCGCGCAGGCCCTGGCGCAGGTAGTCGCCCGTCCGCACTTCGTCCTCGACGATGAGGATCTTCAACGCCGCGCGCCTGTCGTGCCTTGCATGTGGACATCAGTCCCGATGGCAGTCTCCGTTGCGTTCTGCACCGTTGCGGATTCTGCCGCAGCACAGGCCGCCGCCACGGCCAGCCCGTCGAGATTACGCTTTTGTAATCGCCGGGTCATCGCCGGGCGGGGCGCTGCACCGCATGCTTCCGGCCCATGAGAGCCATTCCCCTTGCCGTGCTGGCGGCGGCGCTGACCGCCATCCTGGCCCATCCCGCGCTGGCCGCTTCGCAAGCCGCCGGCACGCTGCGTTCCGCGATCGACCGCGCCGTGCAACTGGACCCGCTGCTGCGCACCCTCGATGCCCGCGCCGGCGAGGTCGACGCGGGCCGCGCCGCGGCAGGGGCGCTGTTCCCGGGCGCGCCAGTGGTGGGTGCCAGCCTGCGTCGCGACCGCCCCGACCGGGACCTCGGCCGCAACGAGGTGGAGTTCGAGGTCGGGGTGCCGCTGTGGCTGCCCGGGCAGCGCGCGCTGCGGCAACGGCTGGTCGGCGATGAAGGCGCCGAGCGCGACGCGGCGCTGGTGGATGCACGGCTCCAGGTCGCCGGGCGGGTCCGGGAAGCGTTGTGGACCATTGCCTTCGCGCGCCTCGACGAGACGGCGGCACGCAGGCGCATCGCCACGGTCGACCGGCTGGTGGCCGATGTCGAGCGGCGCGTCGCGGCTGGCGTGCTCGCGCGGACCGACCTGCTGCTGGCGCGTGCCGAAGCGGCCGCGGCGCGCAGCCTGCTGATCGAAGCGGGGGCGCGGGCCGAACAGGCGATGCACGGCTGGCGGGCGCTCACCGGGGGCGACCTGCTGCCCGTCGCGTGGCTGGAAGCCGAGGCCGATCGCGCGCCGGGGCTCGCCGATCACCCGTCGGTGGTGGCTGCGCTGGGCGAGGTCGAACTCGCACGCTCCCGGCTCAAGGTCGCCAGCGAGTCCACCCGCGATCCGCCCGAGCTCGGGTTGCAGCATCGCGCCGATCGCGACGTGTCGGGCGTGGACTACCGGAACTCGGTGCGTGTCGCGCTGCGCGTGCCGCTCGCAACCGACGCACGCAACCGCCCGCGCATCGCCGCGGCGAACACCGAGCGCGTGCGCGCAGAGTCCGCCCTGCTGCAGGTGCAGCGGCGGATCGAGGCCGACCGCGCGCGCGCGGGGGCCGAACTCGATGCGGCGCATGCGCAGGCTTCGAACGCGCGGGAACGACTGCGCGATGCCAACGAGCATCTCGCGCTGGTGCGCCGCGCCTTCGACCTGGGCGAACAGTCGCTGGTGGCGATGCTCCGGGCGCTCGCGCTGGCCGAGGAAGCGCAGGCCGATCTCGATCGGCAGGTCGCCGCGCGCGATCGCGCGATCGCGCGGATCAACCAGGCTGCCGGGGTGCTGCCATGAAGCGCATCGGGCAGGTGGCGGCGGTCCTGGCGATGGTCCTGGCGCAACTGCTGTTCGCGTCCGACGGGCATGCGCATGCCGAAGCGGCACCGGCGACTGCCAGCGCGGCCGCGGCGGTCCTCGAACCCCGGGTGGAGGTCGCGTCGTCCGATGTCGAACTGCTCGGCATCGTCGAGGGCACCCGGCTGACCGTGTACATCGACCACTTCGCGACGAATGTCCCGATCGACGGCGCCAAGCTCTCGGTCGAACGCAACGGCGAATCGTTCGATGCGCAGCCGGCGGGCGATGGCGCATACCGGTTCGAACTGCCGTGGCTGGCGACGCCAGGGGCGCATGCACTGCTGTTCACGCTGGTTGCACCCGGACTTTCCGACCTGCTCACCGCGACGCTCGAGCTGCCGGCCACCGATGGGTTCAGCCGTGCAGGCGACGCCTTGCCGCGCTTCGACCTGCTGTCGTGGTCCGGTCTGCCCGGTCGTTACTGGATCGCGGCCGGGCTCGGCGGGGCCGCACTGCTGGCCTTTGCGCTGGTCGCAGGGTCCGTCCTCCGTCGCCGTCGCCGTGGTCAAGGCAGGCTGGGCGCGCTGCTGCTGTTGGCTGCCTGCGCCGCGGGCTGGGTCGAGCGTCCTGCGCAGGCCCATGAATCCGCGCCGGCGCCTGTGGCCGGAAGCCCGAAGCAGCCGTCACGGCTGCCCGACGGCAGCGTGTTCGTGCCGATGCCGGCACAGCGCGCGATCGGGCTGCGCACGCGGGTCGCCGAGTCGTCGACCGTCCCCCGGTCGTTCGAGCTCGCAGGCACGGTCATCGCCGATCCCGCAGCCAGCGGCCTGGTCCAGGCGCCGGTCTCGGGGCGGATCGAGCCCGGTCCGTCGGGCCTGCCGCTCGCCGGCCAGCGCGTCGCGCGCGGCGCGGTGCTGGCCTGGCTGGTGCCCACGGTCGGCGTGGTCGAGCGGTCGTCCCGGCAGGCCGACCTGGCCGACCTGGACGCCCGCATCGAGATCGCGCGTGCCCGCAGCGAGCGCTATGAACAGCTGGCCGGAAGCATCCCTCAGCGCGACATCGATGCCGCGCGCACCGAGGCGGGCGCGCTGGTGCAGCGGCGCAGCGCGATGGCGGCGGGGTTGTCCGGCCGCATCGCACTGGTGGCGCCGGTGTCGGGCGTGGTCTCGACCACGAACGCCGCCAGCGGACAGGTCGTCGACGCCCGAGACCTGCTGTTCCGCATCATCGATCCATCGCGGCTGATGGTGGAGGCGCTCGGCTACGATGCGTCGCTGGCCGCTGGCGTCACTGGCGGGAGCGCACTGGCCGCGGACGGCCGCGCGGTCCCGCTCGCCTGGGTCGGTGCCGCCGGGCAGTTGCGCGAACAGGTGCTGCCGATGCTGTTCCGTGTCGGCGCCGGTGCGCCGCCGCTGGTCGTCGGCGAGCGCCTGCGGGTGATCGCCGCCACGCGCACCACCCGCACCGGCGTGGTCCTGCCGGCGGAGAGCCTGGTGCGCGCAGCGAACGGTGAGTCGGTGGTCTGGGTACAGGCCTCGGCAGAACGGTTCCTGCCCACGCGCGTGACCGCCCAGGCCCTCGATGCCGGACGCGTCGTGGTCACCGCGGGCCTGCAGCCCGAGCAGCGGGTGGTGACCGCCTCGGCCAGCCTGCTCGCGCAGATCCGCTGAGCCGCCGGCCATGTTCGACGCCCTGATCCAGGCCAGCCTGCGCCAGCGCCTGTTCGTGCTGGTGTTCGCGCTGGTGCTGACCATCGCCGGCCTGCTCACGCTGCGCGACCTGCCGGTCGATGTGTTCCCGGACCTCAATCGGCCCACGGTGACCCTGATGACCGAAGCCGAGGGCATGGCACCGGAGGAGGTCGAGCAGCGGGTGAGCTTCCCGCTGGAGACCGCCTTCGGCGGCTTGCCTGGCGTGCTGCGCGTGCGTTCGGTGTCCAGCGCCGGGTTGTCGATCGTCTATGTCGAGTTCGACTGGGGCACCGACATCTACCGCAACCGGCAGCTGGTGGCCGAACGCCTCGGGACGGTTGCCAGCCAGTTGCCCCCGCGCGTGGTGCCGATGCTCGGGCCGGTCGCCTCGATCATGGGCCAGGTGATGCTGGTGGCGCTGCAGGGCGAGCCGGGCAAGGCCGATGCGATGCAGGTGAGGGAGGCGGCCGACTGGGTGGTGCGCCCCCGGCTGCTCACCATTCCGGGCGTGGCGCAGGTGATCGCGATCGGCGGCGAGGTACGCCAGTACCGGATCGTTCCCGATGTGCGCCGCATGCGTGACCTCGGCGTCACCCTGTCCGACATCGAAGCCGCCGCGCGCGGCTTCGCGACCAACACCAGCGGCGGCTTCGTCGAGCGTGGCGCGCGCGAAGTGATGCTGCGCAACGTCA
Source organism: Burkholderiales bacterium (assembly GCA_019751575.1). Taxonomy (GTDB): domain Bacteria; phylum Pseudomonadota; class Gammaproteobacteria; order Burkholderiales; family CAIKXV01; genus CAIKXV01. Next base: position 2,218 of record JAIENF010000590.1, on the reverse strand, counting down.
CCCGCACCACGTCTGTCGACGACCTCGCCGCGCTGCCGGTGAGGGTACGCAACGGCACGCCGGTGCTGATGCGCCAGGTCGCGGAGGTGGGCTTCGCGGCGCGCACCAAGCGCGGCGACGCCGGCTACGGCGGCGAGCCCGCCGTGATCCTGTCGGTGGAGAAGCAGCCGCAGGTGGATACGGTCCGGCTCACCGCGGATGTCGAGCGCGCGCTGGCGGAACTCGGTCGTTCCCTTCCCGCGGGCGTGCAGGTGAAGAGCGTGCTGTTCCGGCAGGCCGATTTCATCGAGCGCGCGATCGGCAACGTCGAGCGGGTGATGGTCGAGGCTGCGCTGGCCGTGCTGGTCGTGCTGTTCGCATTCCTGCTCAACGTGCGCACGACGGCCATCTCGCTGGTGGCGATCCCGCTGTCCCTGCTGGTCACGGTGCTGGTGTTCCAGGCGCTCGGGCTGTCGATCAACACGATGACCCTCGGCGGCATCGCGATCGCGATCGGCGAACTGGTCGACGACGCGATCGTCGACGTCGAGAACGTGCTGCGCCGGCTGCGCGAGAACCGCTTGCTCGCCAGCCCGCTGCCGGCGCTGCAGGTGGTCGCCTCGGCATCGGTCGAGATACGGTCCTCCATCGTGTATGCGACGGCGGTCGTCGTGCTCGTGTTCGTGCCGCTGTTCGCGCTGTCGGGCATCGAAGGCCGGCTGTTCACGCCGCTGGGCATTGCCTACGTCGTGTCGATCCTGGCCAGCCTGCTGGTCGCGGTCACCGTGACCCCGGTGCTCTGCTACCTGCTGCTCGCACGCGGCAAGCTGCTGGATGCGGGCGAGGCTTCGCCTCCGGTCGGGGCGTCCGGCGGCAGGCCGGGCGTCCCGGCACCGGCCGTGCTGGAACGCGGCGACAGCGCACTGGTGCGCCGGCTGAAGGCCTGGGACCGCCGTGCGCTCGACTGGTCCTTCGACCGGCCGCTGGCGGTGCTGGTCGTCGCCGGCTTGCTGGTGGTCGCGTCGCTGGCCACCGTCCCCTGGTTTGCACGGTCCTTCCTGCCGCAGTTCAACGAGGGCACGCTGACCATCAACCTGCTGCTCGACCCGGGTACCTCGCTCGCCGAATCGAACCGCGTCGGCGTCCTCGCCGAGCGCCTGCTGCTGCAGGTGCCGGAAGTGCGTCAGGTCGGGCGGCGCACCGGCCGCGCGGAACTGGACGAGCATGCCGAGGGCGTGCACTCGTCCGAGATCGAGGTCGACCTGGACCCTTCGCCGCGCAGCCGGGCGGAGGTGGTGGCCGACATCCGCAGCCGGCTCGCCGTGCTGCCGGTCGCGGTCAACGTCGGGCAGCCGATCTCGCACCGGCTCGACCACCTGCTGTCGGGCATCCGCGCGGAAGTGGCGGTGAAGATCTTCGGCGACGACCTGGATACGCTCAATGCGCTCGCGGCGCAGGTGCAGGCCCGTCTCTCGACCGTGCCCGGCCTGGTCGACCTGCAGACCGAGAAGCAGGTGCGCGTGCCGCAGCAGCGGGTGCGCATCGATCCTCAGCGTGCCGCGGCCTACGGCATCGCGCCGGCGGAGGTCGCCCGCGCCCTGCAGGTGATGGCCAACGGCGAGGTCCTGTCGCAGGTCAATGACGGCGTGCGCCGCTTCGATGTCGTGCTGCGGCTGGCCGACGCCGACCGCACGCTGGACGGGCTGGGGGCGCTGCCGGTGGAGACGCCCTCCGGACCGGTGCCGCTCTACCGGCTGGCCACCCTCGAGGATGGCGATGGTCCGAACCAGGTCGGCCGCGAGAGTGCGCGCCGCAGGATCGTGGTGTTCGCGAACACCAGTGGCCGGGACACCTCGGCGATCGTCGATCGCGTCCGGGCCGAACTGGATGCGGTGCAGATGCCGGAAGGTTACTTCACCCTGCTCGAAGGACAGTTCCAGGCGCAGGAGGCAGCCTCGCGCCGCATCGCGATCCTGGCGCTGGTGTCGCTGCTGATGGTCTATGCCGTGCTCTACAGCCGCTACCGGTCGGCCGTCCTGGCCGGGATCGTGATGGCCAACGTGCCGATGGCGATGGTCGGAGGCATCGTGGCGCTGTGGATCGCCGGCGGCGAGCTGTCCATCGCCAGCCTGGTGGGCTTCGTCACGCTGGCGGGCATCGCCGCGCGCAACGGCATCCTCAAGATCAGCCACTACATCAACCTGGCAGTGCATGAGGGCGAGGCGTTCGGGCGCGCGCT
>JAIENF010000532.1 GCA_019751575.1 Burkholderiales bacterium | reverse complement strand
CCTGGAAGTCGTTGGCCAGGGCCGGGAAACCATGCCGGCGCGGGATGCGGCCGGTCGAAGGCCGCAGCCCGACGATGCCCGTATACCCGGCCGGACGCCGGATAGAGCCACCGGCATCGGTGCCGATCGCGATCGGCGCCAGGCCGGCAGCGATCGCAGCCACCGCACCCCCGCTCGATCCGCCGGGCGTGAGTGCGGTATCCCAGGGGTTGCGTGTCTTGCCGAACAGCAGGTTGTCGGTATGCGACGCAAGCGCGAGCTCCGGCGTGTTCGTCTTGCCGAGGATCACCACGCCGGCCGCGCGCAGGTGCGCGACGACCCGGTCGTCGTTCTCCGGCATGAAACCTTCGAACAACCGGCTGCCCCAGGTCGCCGGCAGCCCCTTCGCGTACAGGTTGTCCTTGATGGTTGCCGGGATGCCATCGAGGACCCCCAGCCGCGTGCCTGACATCATCCGCTGCTCGGACGCCCTGGCCGCCGCACGCGCGCCCTCGATGTCGAACGCGACGATCGCATTCAGGACCGGGTTGAGGCGCTCGCAGCGCGCCAGGAAAAGCTCGAGCAGTTCCACCGGCGACAGCGACTTGCGGGCCATCAACGCGGCCAGCCCGGTGACGGGCACTTGCCAGGGCTGGTTCGACTGCTGTGTCCGTTGCGACATGAGGCCGGGCTCCGCCATTCGTTCGGCGGATGACAGTACACGAATCGCGTGCCGCGCGTTCCACCCGGCGGCGCGACGGGCACCCCTCGCCACTCATGCTAGATTCAACCACCATAAAAAAACATCGTACGGAGGAGCATCGAATGCACACGTCCTTTCGACTGGCCGCCGCCATCGCCCTGATCGCCGCGGCGACGTCCGTCCATGCACAGAGCTTCCCCAGCCGTACGGTGCGCATCGTCGTGCATTTCCCGCCCGGGGGTCCGGTCGATTTCGTCGCGCGCGCGCTCGGGCAGCGGCTGGGCGAGGCCTGGAAGCAGCCGGTGGTGGTCGAGAATCGGCCCGGTGCCGGCGGCGTGGTCGGCGTCGAACTGGTGCTGCGCTCACCCCCCGATGGCCATACGCTGCTGCTGGGCACCTCGGGTTCGATGGCCGTCGGGCCCGCGGTGAGCAAGCTGCCCTATGACGTGTTCACCGACCTGGCCCCGATCGCGCTGCTGGTGATCAACCCGCAGATACTGGTGGTGCACCCTTCGCTGCCGGTGCGGTCGGTCACCGACCTGGTCAAGCTGGCGAAGTCGAAGCCGGGGCAGATCAACTACGCATCGGTCGGCCCGGGAAGCCCGAACCACATGGGCATGGAGCTGCTGATGTCGATGACCGGCATGAACATGGTGCACATCCCCTACAAGGGCACCACGCCGGCGATGACCGACGTGATCTCGGGGCAGGTGTCGCTGCTGTTCAACAGCATGCCGTCGGTACTGCCGCACATCAAGTCGGGACGGCTGCGCGCGATCGCCGTCGGCAGCGCGAAGCGCTCGCCGGCCGCGCCGGACGTGCCCACCGTTTCAGAGACCGCAGGGCTGCAGAGCTTCCAGTACACGACCTGGTACGGGCTGTTCGGGCCGGCGGCGATGCCCAGGGACATCGTCAACCAGGTGAACGCCGACACGGTCAAGGCGCTGAACCAGCCCGACATCGCCGAGCTGTTCGCCAGCCAGGGTGCCGAGCCGGCGCCGAGTTCGCCCGAGGGACTGGCGAAGTTCATGCGCACCGAGTTCGAGAACTGGCGCAAGGTGATCAAGGCAGCCAACATCAAGCTGTAGCGGGCGCGGGGCGCCTCGGCAGGAGGATCGACATGGAATGCTGGAGCGGCCCGTCATCGGATTACGAAACCGCCCAGGCCGCCCTGCTGGCCGCGGGCATCACCGATGGACTGCCGGTGATCCCGCCCACCGCCGACCGGGTGCAGCGGATGCTGGCCGCTGCCGGCGTCGATCCCGCCGGCACGCTGGGCGTCCTGCCTCCGTCCTATGTCGACGTGACCTGGCAGCAGGTGGCGATCAACGCCGTGATGGCCGGTTGCACGCCCGCCTGCCTGAAGATCGTCGGCACCGCGGTCGGCGCGATGTGCGCGGATGAATTCAACCTGCTCGGGATCGCCACCACCACCGGCTCGGCCTGCCCGATGATCATCGTCAACGGACCCGCGGCGGCCGCCGCCGGCATGAACGCAGGCGCGAACGCCCTCGGCCCGGGCAATCTCGCCAATGCGAGCATCGGCCGCGCGATCGGCCTCGTCCTGCGCAACGTCGGCGGCGCGATCCCGGGCGAACTCGACATGGCGACGCTGGGGCAGCCGGGCAAGTACAGCTTCTGCGTCGCGGAGAACGAAGCCGACAGTCCGTGGACGCCCTTGCATGTCGACCGCGGCTTCGATCCCGGACAGGGCGTCGTGACCGTGGTCGGCGCCGCAGGCAGCATCGAGATCAACGACAGCTCGAGCAGCGATCCGGCCGACCTGGCACAGACCTACGCCGGCTCGATGCCCGCGGCCGGGAACACAGGGCCGGACGGAGTGGTCGGTGGCGGAGAGCCGGTGCTGCTGGTGCCGCCCGAACATGCCACGCTGTTCCACCGTGGCGGCTGCGGCAAGCCCCAGGTGAAGGCGCTGATCCATGGACGTGCCCGGCTGCCGCTCGACTGGCTCGGCGGGCCGATGCGCCGATCGGTCGGCGAGCAGTGCCATGGCCTCGGCCGCGACTGGCTTCCCGTGGGCGCAACGCCGGAGGACCTGCTGCTGGTGGTGTGCGGGGGCGTCGGGAGAAAGGCGGCGTATGTGCCGAGCTGGAGCGGGCCGACCCGGGCAGTGAGCCGGGCAATCGACTGACGAGGCGCTGGAAAGAGCGCTGGGCTCGACTGACGGCCCTGCTGCGTTTTATCCTCCGCCACTGGTCGCCGGGATCCCAACCCCATCCCGGGCTTGCGGCCGTGCACGTTCCCCCGACCCAGGACCACCGAGGTTCCGCTTGAAGCCGACCCACATCGAGGGAACGCCCGACCTCGACGACGCCATGATCGATCTGCTGCGTTCGGTACGCAGGTCGCTCGGCATGGAGGTCGCGTTCGTGTCGGAGTTCACCGGCGACCTCCGGGTGTTCCGGTTCGTCGACTCGGCCCCCGGCTTCACGCCGCTGTCGGCAGGCCTCGCAGGCCCGCTGGACGAGAGCTACTGCAAGTTCGTCTGCGAAGGCATGCTGCCTCAGGTCGTCCGCAACGCGCAGGACGAACCGGCTGTCGCCCATATCGCCGCCACCCGGGCGCTGCCGGTGGGCGCCCACCTGAGCGTGCCGATCCGCTTCAGCGACGGCCGCCTGTACGGCACCTTCTGCTGCTTCAGCAGGAGCCCGGATCCGACGCTCAACGCGCGCGACCTGTCGGTGATGAACACGTTCGCCGGTTTCGCCACGCGCATGCTCGAGCGTGTCCACCTTTCGGAAACCGCCCGGGCGCGGAGCCGTACCCGGTTGGCGCGCATCACCCGGGACCGGCAGTTCGAGATCCACTACCAGCCCATGTTCGACATCGCCGCAGGCCGCCTGGTCGGGCATGAAGCCCTGGCACGGTTCACCGGCCGGTCGGGCCCGGCAGGTCCCGCGGATGCAGCCGACGAGGCCACCGTGCCGGAACGAACGCCCGGCGCATGGCTCCAGGAGGCGCTGCAGGCCGGCATGCTGGAACCGTTCGAGCTGGCGGTGCTGCGCGCAGCGCTCGACGGCCTGCCTCGGCTTCAAGGCGACGCCTGCCTGTCGATGAATGTCTCGCCGGAAACGATCCTCGCCGGCCATGTCGACGCGCTGCTCGACGGCCTTCCACTCGAGCGGCTCGTGCTCGAACTGACCGAGCACGCCCCGGTCATCGACTACCCGCTGATCGTCGAGCGGCTCTCCCGCCTGCGCGCCGCGGGACTGCGGCTGGCCGTGGACGATGCAGGCGCCAGCCTGTCCAGCTTCCGGCCGCTCCTCAGGCTCGAACCCGACATCATCAAGCTCGATGCCAGCCTCGTCCGGCGCATCGACGTCGAACGCGGCCAGCGCGCGCTGGCAGCCGCACTGGTCCGCTTCGCCGAGGAGGTCGGCATCCCCGTGGCCGCCGAGGGCGTCGAGACGGCCGGCGAACTGCGGGTGCTGCGGGAGCTGGGGGTCGGACAAGCGCAGGGATTCCTGCTCGGGCACCCTGCGCCGTTGCCGGGCCACCGGATCGAGGCGAACACGGCCTGAACGCCCGCAGCCGGGGCCGGTGGACGACGCCGCGGTACGCGTCTCCGTGCTTCGGATTACGATCCGCTCGCCCGCAACAGGACTCCCCCGATGAAACTGACCCTGATCGAGAACTTCCGCGCGCTGTTCTACGCACCCTTCTACGCCGCCGCCGAGCTCGGCGCCTGGCGTGCCGAAGGCCTCGACGTCGGCATGATCACGCCGAAGACCTCGGCCGAGACGATCCAGATCCTGGCCGCTGGCGGCGCCGAGGTTTCATGGGGCGGGCCGATGCGGCTGATGATCGCGCTCGACAGGGATCCGGCTTCCGACTCGGTGGCGTTCTGCGAGGTCGTGGGCCGCGATCCGTTCTTCCTGGTCGGGCGCACGCCGAAGCCGGGCTTCACGATGAAGGACCTGGTCGGACCTCGCGTCGCGGTGGTGAGCGAAGTACCCACGCCGGGCATCTGCCTGGACCGCGACCTGGTGCTGGCAGGCATCGACCCGAAGCAGGTCGACCGCGCGCCGGCGCGCACGATGGCGGAGAACGTGGCGGCATTGCGCGCCGGCGAGGTCGACGTGATCCAGGTGTTCCAGCCCTTCGCCCAGTCGGTGCTCGCCGAGGGCACGGGCCACGTGTGGTACCGCGCGGCCGACCGCGGGCTCGCCTGCTACACCACGCTCAACACGACACGTGCGTTCATCCGCAGCAACCCCGACACCATCCTGCGCGTCACGCGCGCGATGTACCGTACCCAGAAATGGGTGGCCGCGCACTCGGGCGCGCAACTCGCCGATGTCGTGGCAGGCTACCTGCCCGATGTCCCGCGCGACGTGCTTGCCGCCTGCTTCGACGGCTACAAGGCGACCGGCGTCTGGAGCACCGACCCGACCGTCCAGCGCGCCGGCCTCGAATGGAAGCGCGATGCGATGGTTTCCTGCGGCGCGATCGCCAGTGCCGCATCGTACGAAGGCTATGTCGACCCGCGGTTCGCCCAGCGCATCGTGGGCGAAGACCCGCCGGCGATCTGAACCACACCCCCACGCACAACGAGGACGACATGCTCAAGGAACCCGATCGCTTCGGCTATTCGCCGCTGTCGCGCAGGCCCGACTTCACCTGGCCCGGCGGCAAGCGCCTCGCGCTCTACGTCGCGCTGAACGTCGAACACTTCCCGTGGGGCCGCAACTCCGGCCCCGACCTCGACCGGCCGACCCTGCCCTGGGGCCAGCGCAGCTGGCTGTGGCGCGAGTACGGCAACCGGGTGGGCGCCTGGCGCCTGATGGACCTGTTCGACGAGCTTGCGCTTCCGGTGGGCGTGATCGCCAACACCGCGATCTACGACCACTGTCCGGAAGTGCTCGAGGCGCACGTGAAGCGCGGCGACGAGCTGATCGCGCACGGCCGCAACCAGGTCGAACGGCAGATCGAGATGACCATCGAGCAGGAACGCGAGATGGTGCAGGAAGTCACGCGGACGTTCACCGAACGCAACGGCGTGAAGCCGGTGGGCTGGATGTCGCCCTACCTCACCCCGAGCGACCATACGACCGACCTGCTGGCCGAGAGCGGCTACCAGTACTGCATGGACTGGGGCCTCTGCGACGAGCAGCCGTTCTTCGTGAAGGCCGCCACCGGCAGCGTGCTCGCGATGCCCTATCCGATCGAACTCAACGACCAGCCGGCCGTGGTCTACCGGGGCAACACCGGCGCGGACTACGCCGAGATGCTGGTCGACAACTTCGACGAGATGCTGCGCAGTTCGAAGGACACTTCGCTTGTGTTCGCGATCTCGATCCACACCTTCGTGGTCGGACAGCCGTACCGGCTGGCCCGGCTGCGGCGCGCGCTGCAGCACATGCTGTCCCACCGGGACGACATCTGGGTCGCGATGCCGAAGGACATCGCCGCCCACTACAGCGCCCTGCCCGCGGACCGGCAGCTGCGCGCACGATGAGCGCGACCGCCCATCTCGCGCGCTTCATCGCGACGTCGAGCTGGACGGATGTACCGGACAGCGTCCGGCACGACGCGAAGCGGTCGCTGCTCAACTGGCTGGGGTGCGCGATCGGCGGCTCGAACGCGCCTTCGGTCGACCTGGCGATCGAATCGCTGGCGACGTTCTCCGGGCCGGCACAGGCGACCGTGATCAACCGTGGCCGCCGCTTCGACGTGGCCACCACCGCAGTGGTCAATGGCGTGGCCTCGAGCGTGCTCGATTTCGACGACACCCACCTGCAGACGGTGATCCACCCATCGGTGCCGGTGGCTTCGGCGACGCTGGCCCTGGCCGAGCACCTCGCGGTGCCGGGCGACGTGCTGCTGCATGCATTCACCCTCGGCGTCGAGGCAGCCTGCAAGGTTGGCAATGCGGTCTCGCCGGAGCACTATGCCGGCGGCTGGCATGTCACCTCGACCTGCGGGGTGATCGGCGCAGCGGCCGCCTGCGCGCGGCTGCTGAAGCTCGACGAGATGCAGGCGGCCTGTGCCATCGGCATGGCGGCGAGCCAGTCCGCCGGGTTGTCCGAGATGCTGGGCAGCCCGACGCGGATGTTCAACATGGGGCATGCGGCGCGCAGCGGCTTCATGGCGGCCTGGTATGCATCGAAGGGCATCACCAGTTCGACGCGTGCGCTCGAAGCGCCGCGAGGGTTCGGCAATGCATTCACGACCCGCAGCGACTGGTCGGCGCTGACCGACACGCTCGGGGTGACGTGGGAAATCGCGGCGAACGCCTTCAAGCCCTATCCGTGCGGGATCGTCGTGCATCCGGTGATCGACGGCTGCCTGCTGCTGCGCGAGCGCCACGCGATAGCACCGGGCGACATCGAACGGGTCGAAGTGACCGTCAACCCTGCGGTGCAGGTCATCATGTCGAATCCGGAGCCGGCGGACGGCATGCGGTCGAAGGTATCTGCCGAGCACTGCATCGCGGTGGCGATGGCGCAGGGCGCGGCCGGCGTGCAGCAGTTCACCGATGCGGTCGTCCACGACCCGGAAGTCTCCGGCCTGCGCCGCCGCGCCCGGCTGCTCTGCTCTGACACGATGGCCAAGGACGCCGCAGCCGTGTGCGTGGTGATGAAGGACGGCATCCGCCACGAAGCCTTCATCGAACATGCGAAAGGCAGCGCCGAAGTGCCGCTGACCGATCGCGAACTCGAAGACAAGTTCCGCAGCCTGGTCGCCCATGGGCGCCACGGTGGCGACGCCGGGCGGATCATCGACATGGTCCAGGGCCTGGAGACGGTCACCGACGCGGGGGCGCTCGCGCGCGCGTGACCCGCCGAGCCCGGACGGGGCCGCCGGTCAGGGCCGCCCTCAGCGGTCCTCTGGCTCCAGCCCTTCGCGCAGCGTCTCCAGCGGATCGTTCCGTTCCCGGCTCAGGTGCTTCACCGATGCGCCGGTGAGTGCATCGAACCACGACCGGCCCTCGTCGGCCAGCGCCTCGGTGCGATAGAACACTTCGAGCCGGGAGGCGACCTTGCCCGGGTGCACCTGCAGCGTGGCGCGCTTCAGGCCATCGTCGCCGGTGGACAGCTTCGTCCAGCCCCCATCGCCATCGGGTTCCAGGTCGGTGCAGCCGTCGAGCGCGGCCTTCATCGCTCCGGCATCGACCACGCGGTAGTGGTCGGTCACGAACACCAGCGGATCGCCGGTCGCTTCGTCGCGCAGTTCCGATGGGTCGACCGGCATCAGCACATGGTCGAGCCAGATCGCCATGATCGCCCAGCCCTGCTCGTACATCCTTTCGTCGGCCGGGATGTCCTCGTGTGCCATGTGCTCGCGCACGCCATCGATGGCATGCCCCGCGCCGAGCTCGGGGAATGGATAGATCGCACCGGACAGGATGTGCCGTTCGTCGGACTTCAGGATGCGGCAGCCGAGGAGCAGCCCCGGATCGGCGGTATCGGACAGGGCGACGTCATGCACGAACACCGGCGGCAGGTCCGGGGACAGCGCATCGACCAGCTTCACGCCTTCGCGCGCGGTCACCTCGGTCACGTAGTAGAGGCCCAGGGGTTCCGTGCCGAGCTGCCGGATGAAATCGCGCTGCGCGGGATTGAACGGTGGGCCGCCATCGGCCAGCACCATCGCGTTGATCGGATGCATCTCCTTGCGGATCTCGATGGAACCGGCCGCCAGCATCCATTCATTGATGTTGACGAGGATCTGCTGCATCAGCTGCGCATCGACATCCTCGGGATGCGGCCCGTCCTCCGGCCAGAGGTCTTCGAACAGCAGGTCGGTGGTCTCGCGCTCCAGCGCCTTGCGATGGCGGTTGCCGACCCAGTCGAGGGCCCGCCGGGCCGCGCCTTCATGGGTGCCGCCGTCCGCCGCGTCCGGGCCGGGATCGCGGCCATGGCAGAGCTTGAACTTGCGTCCGCTGCCACAGGGGCAGGGATCGTTGCGGCCGGGTCTAGTGCTCATGTGCGTGCCATCCTCGAGTGCCCGCGAGGGTAGCAGCTTACTGCTCGCGCGCGATGCTGCGTGGCAGGACGCCCATGTCGCGCCAGGCGGAAGGATGGCAGGTGAACAGCAGCACCTGGTGGCGCTGGGCCGCATCGAACAGCACCCGCTTCATCCGGTCGAGCCGCTCGGTGTCGCTGTGGACCAGCGCGTCATCGAGGATCACCAGCGTCGGACGGCCGGCATCCTTCAGCAGGTCGGCATACGCGAGCCGGGTCAGCACGCCCATCTGCTCGCGTGCGCCATGGCTGAGTTCCGACACCGTGCCGCACTCGTCGCCCTGGCTTGCGGGGCGGGTGAGCAGGCGGGGCAGCAGGTCGTCGCCGATCTCGAGGGCCGCCTTCGGGAACAGCAGGCGGATGTAGTGGTCGATGCGCGCCTGCAGCGGCGCGCGCAGCCGGCGGGTGAGTTCCTGGCGCTTCGCCTCGAGGCGCCCGTGCAGCAGGTCGAGCGCCTTCGCGCGCAGGTCGAGTTCACGATGCCGCCGCACCGCCGCTTCCAGGCTGACCGCCATCCCGGCACGGGCTTCCTCGAATCCCTGCGCGCCCGCCTCTTCGAGGCTGCCGCCGAGCCGCGTGATCTGCTCCTTCCGTTCATCGTGCGCCTGGCGGACCAGTTCGGCACTGCGCCGGAAGCGCGCGACCGACTGCTTCAGCATGTCGGGCTCGGTGCCGGCTATGGCTTCGGTCCTGTCCGCGATCGCGGCGCGCAACGCATCCTGCTCGGCGCGGCTGGCGAGCAGTTGCCGACCCGCCTCCCGCTGCCGTTCCTGCCGGTCCGGCGCGTCGATCCGCGACTTCAGGCGTCCATGCTCGCGCGCGGCGGCCTCGTGCTGTTCATGCGCCAGCAGGCGTGCCTGCCTCGCCTCGGCGAGCTGCGCGGCGAGGGTATCGGCATGGCGCTTCGCCGCGGCATGGTGCACCTCGGCCTCGGCCAGCGGCAGCGGCGGCGACTCTGGCGAGAATGGCTTCGGCTGACCGGCTTGCGCGAGCGCCGCCAGCCGCGCCCGTGCCGCGTCGCGTCGCGCAACCTGGGCGGCGCGGTCGGCCTGCAATGCCTCGATGCCCTTCGGCGCCAGGGTC
>JAIENF010000149.1 GCA_019751575.1 Burkholderiales bacterium | reverse complement strand
AGGTACGGTTGCGGCCGAACGAGGGGCCGCGCGGGTTGTTGATGCGTACCGTCGGGAACCTGGGCATCTGGCCTGCGGCGATCTTCGCGAAGTCGATGACGATCGGCTGGCCGCTTCGGGTGGCATCGCCGCAGCCCCAGTAGACCAGCATGCGTCCCTTCGGCTTCTCGAAGTCGCGCGGCGGGGTGTCGGTATCTTCGCGCGGTTCCGGGGGCGCCTGGCGCGGGGTGAGCAGCGGCAGGGACGGCCCCATGTTCATGCCGGCGGGAATCTCGTGTGCCGCGGCGGGTTCGCCGCTGGCCGTGCGCGCCGAGCCGAGCTCGAGCACCATCGACCGGCCGCCCTGCATCGGCGACGCGCCGCCGCCACCGAGCAGGCCGCCGAGGACGCCGGCGGCACCGCCCGGCATGCCGCCGGGCAGGCCACCCATGCCGCCCCGCGTTTCGGCACTGACCCAGTAGACCGCGATCGGGGGCGTGACCTTCTGCTGGGAGGTCTGCGCGAGGGCGGCCGGTGCAGTGCCGGCGCACAGCGCGGCGGCGGTGGCGGCGGCAAGGCGGCGCAGCGCCGGGAGGGTGGACGGTGCTGCATTCGGGTGCTTCCGCAAGGACACGCACGGCATGGTCTGCATGGCTTCCTCCTGGTGGACAAGGCGATACTAGGCGAAGATGAACGGTTCCATGTACTTGCGCCGCCGCTTGTGCGCGGGGCTCACGTCGTCGTAGTCGCAGTCTTGGCCGAGCGCCGATTGGCTGGGCGATGCGTGTCAGCGTGCCGATCGGTGGCGACGTCGCTTCATCGCGGCGGATTCGTCACCGGCGGCAGCCGGCGGGCGTTGGCTTCGAGCGCCGCTCCGTACTCGATGATGCGCGCAGTCTCGGCGGCGACCGTGGGGCCGAGCAGCCGGTCGAGCAGGTGCAGCGTGGTGTCGATGCACAGCGAGACCCCGCCGCCGGTGACCACGCCGCCCGCGTCGATCCAGGTGGCGGCACTGACCTGCGTCGACGGATGTTCCCGCGCCAGGATGTCGATCGGCGGCACTTCGCCGCCGGTCACCTGCTGCTTGGTGGTCGCGGCACGGCCGTCGAGCAGGCCGGCGCTCGCCAGCAGCATGGCGCCGGTGCAGACGGAAGCGACCAGCGTCCGGGCCGGCAGGCTGGCCAGGAAGCTTCGTGTCCCCGGGTGCTCCCGCTCGGCCATCCACCCGGGGCCGCCGGTGACGATCAGCGCATCCAGCGGCGGGGCGTCGGCATGGCCGTGGTCGGCCAGCACGGTGAGCCCGTTGGACAGGGCGACCGGCCCGGCGCTGCGTGCAATCGAGCAGATCTCGATCTGCGGCGCGATGCGGCGTGCCATCGACAGCACGCCATAGGTCGCGAGATCGATGGGTTCGACGCCGTCGTAGAGCAGGATGCCGAAGCGCATGGGCGTGGGGCGCGTCGACCGGAGCGGCCGGCGTGCGTCAGGGAAGGTGGGATCCGGGCGAGACAGGCGCAGGAATGATAGCGGGTTGACGGGTGCGGGCGGACCCTCTACTGTCTGGTCCACAAAAGTCGACCGACAGGGCCGTTACCGCAGGCGACGGCGGTCCTTCAGGCTCGATGCATCCCCGACTGCGGCTCGGCCGCGAATCACGGGGGATGAACTTCCAGGAGTGGATGAACACAGGTGTGGAAGGACGCCGGGCGCGTCCATCGGGGTGGCTGCCCGTCCATCGATGCAGTTCCAGCCAGTCAACCACTCTTCGGGGTCACCAGATGCGTACAAGATCCGCTGCCAGCCAGCCTGCCGGGTCCTTCCCGGCCACGTCCACGGATTCGCCCGCGGCGACCCGCAAGCCCGCGCGTCGGGCGTTCCTTGCCGGGGGTGCCGCGGCCGGCGCCGCAGCGCTGTCGTTTCCGGCGGTGACGCGCGCCCAGCCGGCGCCGACGAAGCTGCGGTTCCAGAGCGCCTGGCCGGTGAAGACGATCTTCCACGAGTTCGCGGTCGATTTCACGCGCAAGGTCGAGGAGATGTCCGGCGGACGGTTGCTGATCCAGATGCTGCCGGCGGGCTCGGTGGTGGGCGCCTTGCAGACGATGGAAGCCGTGTCGAAGGGCGTGCTCGACGGTGGCCACGGCGTGCCTGGCTTCTGGTTCGGCCGCAACACGGCGTTCGGCCTGTATGGCGCCGGCCCGAACTTCGCGATGAACGCCGACCAGACGCTCGGCTGGATCGAATACGGTGGTGGCCGCCAGTTGTACGAGGAACTGCTTAAGGAAGCGCAGCTCGACGTGGTGAGCCTGCTCTACGCACCGGTGCCGTGCGAGCCGTTCGGCTGGTTCCGCAAGGAAGTGAAGTCGGTCGCCGACCTGAAGGGACTCAGGTACCGCACCGCCGGCCTCGCCGTCGAACTGATGCAGGTGCTCGGCGCCGCCCCGGTGCAGATGGCGGCCGGCGACATCGTGCCGGCGCTCGATCGCGGGCTGATCGATGCCGCAGAGTTCGCACAGGCGACCGACGATCGCATCCTCGGCTTCCCGGACGTGGCGAAGATCTACTACCAGCGCAGCTACCACATGGCGAACAACATGTTCGAGATCATGATCAACCGCAAGACCTTCGAGTCGCTGCCGGCCGAACTGCGCACGCTGCTGCGCCTGGCTTCGCAGGCGGCGAGCGCGGACATGTCGTGGAAGGCGATGGATCGCATCTCGCGCGATTTCATCGAGCTGCAGACGAAGCAGAAGGTGCGCGCACTGAAGACCCCGCGGCCGATCCTCGATGCCCAGCTCAAGGCCTGGAGCGTCGTGATCGACAGGCATGCCAAGACCAACCCGCTGTTCCTGAAGATCGTCGAGTCGCAGCGTGAATGGGCGCGGCGGGTGGTGTACTGGAACGTCGAGGTGACGGTCGACCCGGCACCGGCCTACAACCACTTCTTCGGCAAGACGCCGGTCTAGGCAAGCGATGAGCACGCAGATCCGCTACTACGGATGGTCGGCCCTTTCGATCGAAACCCCGGAAGGGCCGTTGTTCTTCGACCCGTTCTACCGCCACTACTGCGGTGCACAGTGGTTCGACCTCGAGGCATTCCGGCGTGCGAAGGTGGTCTGCGTCACGCACGGGCATGAAGAGCATTTCCTCGACACGCCGGAAGTCGTGCGCGCCAGCGGCGCCACGGTGGTCGCGCACAAGGCGGTCACCGACTACCTGCGCTGGCGCTACCGCGTGCCGGCCGCGCAGCTTCGGCCGGTGGCCAGCGGCGGCGCGGTCGAGGTGCCCGGGTTCAGGGTGAGCACCTTCACCTGGAAGCACCGCGACATCAACCTGTACAAGGCGCTGACCAAGGCGGTGTTCCACGGCAACGCTACCCAGCTGTCCTGGGCCTGGAGCAGCGCCACCAATGCGCCGTTCTATTCGCCGTACACCGGCTTCCATGTCGAGCTGCCCGACGGCACCACGGTGCTGAACTACAACGAGGGCTTCAACTCGAAGATGACCGATGCCGAGATCCAGGACCTCGGCCGACGCTTCCGCACCGACGTGCTGCTGGCCGGCATGCAGCTCGACTTCATGCCGGACCTCGAGCGTGGCGTGCGCGCGCTGGCGCCGAAGCTGGTCGTGCTGTATCCGCCGCATGAACACTTCCACGGCATGATGGGCGTGCAGTCCGAACCCTGGCCGAAGTTCGCCGAGGCCGCGCAGCGCGGTGCGCCAGGCGCGACGGTGATCATGGCCCTGCCCGGCGACGTGATCGACGTCGGGACTGCGTCCGTGGTGCAGCGGTTGCCGGTTCTGGGGTCCGCGATGGCTGCCTGAGGCAGGCAGCCATCGCGGTGTGTCACGGATCTGTAATCCCGTTGTCGTAATCTCCCGTCGTCCCGGCCGACCCATCTCCTGCACGGCCGGGATGCACGGAGCGCGCCATGGGCACCACGAAGTTCGGCATCGTCACGGCACTCGGTTGCATTCCTGGCCTTCTGCTGGCAGCCCTCGCCCCGGGACTGGTGCATGCACAGCGCGCCGACGGTGCGTTCCCGTCGCGGCCGGTGCGCGTGATCGTCCCGCTCGCGCCCGGCGGCGGCAGCGACATCGTGGCGCGCATCACGGCTGCCGCGCTGGGCGAAACCTGGGGCCAGACGGTCGTCGTCGACAACCGGCCGGGGGCTGGCAGCGTGGTCGGCACGGCGATCGCGGCCAAGGCGCAACCCGACGGCCATACCTTGCTGGTCTCGAGTTCATCGCTGGCCATCTCCCCCGCGCTCTACCGCAACCTGCCCTACGACATCCGGCGCGACCTGCTGCCGGTGACGCTGGTCGCGAGCCAGCCCAGCCTGCTGGCGGTGCATTCATCGGTGCCGGCCGCCACCGTGAAGGAGCTGCTGGCACTCGGCCGCGCGCAGCCGGGCAAGCTCGCCTACGGCTCGGCGGGGGCCGGCAGCGCCACCCACCTCGGCTCCGAGCTGTTCCGCATCGCCGGCGGCATCGAGCTGCTGCACCTGCCCTACAAGAGCGCGGGCCTGGCGACCAATGCGCTGCTCTCGGGCGAGGTGCAGGTGCTGATCACCAACATGGCCAGCCTGCTGCCCCACCTGAAGGGCGGCAAGGTGCGCGCGCTCGGCGTGACCAGCCTGAAGCGCTCGGCGCTGGCACCGGAGATCCCGACCGTATCGGAGGCCGGGCTGCCGAAGTTCGAGTACCTGACCTGGTACGGCATGATGGCGCCGGCCGGCACGCCGAAGGCGGTGGTCGATGCGATCCAGCGCGACACTGCACGTTCGCTGCGGGTGCAGTCATGGTCCGAGCGTTTCACCCAGCAGGGGCTGGACGTGTTCGCGACGACGCCGTCGGAGTTCGGTCAGTTCCTGGCGAGCGAGCTTTCGCGCTGGGATGCGGTGGTCAGGAAAGCCGGCATAAAGGTCGACTGAACGCCGGCCGGGTCAGTCGGGGCCGGGGCCCTGTTCCACCCCTGGCGCATCCGCCACGTCCGTCGTGTCGAGCCCCTCGCGCCGGACCCATGCGACGACATCGGCAGCGTCGAGCCGCTGCCCGGTGCGGCCAGGCGCTGGCCCGCTCAGCGGCTGACCGGCACCGTGCTGTCCCAGGAGAAGCCGAGCGGATCGATCAGGCCCGACTGGGCCACCGCGAGCTCGGTGCGCTGCACGAAGATCGCTTCGCTCTCGACCACGGCGCCCATCGCGCCGGCCATCTCCGCCAGGCGGGGCTGGCCGGAAATCGGCAGCGGGCGTGCGATCACCGGGCCTTCGGTGATCAGCGACGCATGCGCCCGGTCGATCAGGCCGAAGCGTTCGAAGCGTCCTGCGTCGACCACCGTCTGGTCGCGTTCCAGCGTGAAGGCACGCCCGGCGCGCAGGTGGGTCACCACTTCATGCCGCGTGGCCAGCACCGCGAGCTTGCGCGCCGGACCGGTCACGCGCACCACCGGGCCGGTGGTCGCTTCGCCAAGGCGCGCACGACCGGCCACCTTGACATCGTCGAACAGCGGGAAGCTGACCTGCAGCTCTGCCTCGGGACTCAGGCTGTGCGTGTTGAACGCCATCACCGCGAACAGCAGGTCGCGGATGACCTGCTGCTCGCAGTCGGGCTGCATCACCAGGAAATCGATGTGGTCGGCGGACATGGCTGCAACGCCTCTGGACGGCGTCGCAGGTTAGTCGCAAACCCGGGTCCCGGCACGGGCTGCGCGGCTGTCCACCGGGCCGCGTGTGCGGCCGGCCGCGCGCCGGGTCTTGCCTGGGGTCAGCGACGGTTCGAGCCCGGCAGGTTCGGGAACAGCCCCGCCGGCAACGACTGGATGAACGACAGCGACTCGTCCAGCTTGACCACGTCGGCATACTTCGCGTGCATGTCGCACAGGTTGATCGCATGGCTCGCCTGCGCCCGGTCGAAGCAGCCTTCCTCGACGATCGACACCCGGAAGTTGTTGGAGAACGCATCGAGCACGGTCGCGCGCACGCATCCGCTGGTGGTGGTCCCGGTGACGATCAGGCTGTCGGCACCGAGCAGCATCAGCCACGACAGCAGGTTGGTGCCGTGGAACGCGCTCGGCTTCTGCTTGTAGACCACCAGGTCGTCCGGGCCGGGCGCGATGTCGGGGACGATCGTGTTGCCGTCGGCCTGCACGCCGGTCGGGCGCACGCGTTCCGCCGAGCGGCTGTTCTTCCATGCCCACGAGCCTGCGTCCCAGTCGTCCTCGCGGCGCACGCCGGTCGTGTAAAGGATGGGCAGGCCCTTGCCGCGGCCTGCGGCGATCAGCGTCCTGATCGCGGCGACGCCATCCCAGGCCTCGGCGCCGCAGGAATTGCGCCAGCGCTTGATCGACTCCAGGATCGGTTCGCGGCGGTCGCCGCAGAAGTTGTAGTTGACGTCGATCACCAGGATCGCCGGTCGCTTGCCGAAGCCCTGCAGCGCACCGTAGCCACTCGCCTCGAAGACCTGACGATCGCGTTCAGTGAGGAAAGGGTCCCAGATCGGTTTGGACATCGTTGTCTCCGGTTGGCAGGGGTGCAGCGGAAGTGGTTGGAACGAACGCGAACGGCGCGAACGGGGTCAGGTCTTGAGTCTTGCTTCCATGTGCAGGCCGGCGGACGGCGCAATCGCAAGGCGCCCGGCATTCAGCGTACGGGCGCGCAAGCCTCAGGATCACGGCGATGCAAAAGACAAGACCTGACCCCAATAACCGATAACTGCAGGAATCAACGCACCATGCATGGCCGCTTTGCATCGAACGTCCACCCTGGCACCAGCGCCTGCATCGCGAGCGCATCGTTGCGCGCCCCGCCGCCCTGCGCGCGGTAGAGTGCATGCGCTGCATCCACCTGCGCCCAGTCGAGGTCCACGCCCAGCCCCGGGCGTGCCGGCACGTCGATGAACCCGTCGACGATCGGCAGCGGTGAGCGGGTGAGCCGCTGTCCGTCCTGCCAGATCCAGTGGGTATCGATCGCGGTCACTCGGCCCGGCGCGGCCGCGGCGACATGGGTGAACATCGCGAGCGACACGTCGAAGTGGTTGTTCGAATGCGAGCCCCAGGCAAGCCCGGCATCGCGGCAGGTGGCTGCGACCTTTACCGCGCCCTGCATCGTCCAGAAGTGCGGGTCGGCAAGCGGGATGTCGACCGCCTTGAGGGTCAGTGCGTGCTGCAGTTCGCGCCAGTCGGTCGCGACCATGTTGGTGGCGGTGGGCAGGCCGGTCGCGGCACGGAACTCGGCCATGATCTCGCGACCGGAGAAGCCGCCTTCGGCGCCGCAGGGGTCCTCTGCGTACGCGAGCACGCCGTGCATGTCGCGCATCAGCCGCACCGCGTCGTCGAGCAGCCAGCCGCCGTTCGGGTCGAGCGTGATGCGTGCCTGCGGGAAGCGTTCGTGCAGCGCGACCACGGCCTCGACTTCCTCCTCGCCGCGGAGCACGCCGCCCTTCAGCTTGAAGTCGGCGAAGCCGTAGCGCGCGTGCGCGGCCTCGGCCAGGGCGACCACCGCGCGCGCATCCATCGCCGGCTCGTCGCGCAGGCGCAGCCAGTCGTCGGCGTCCGACGATGCAGGGCCCGCGCGGTAGGACAGGTCGCTGCGCCTGCGATCGCCGATGTAGAACAGGTAGCCCAGCACCTGCACCTTCGTGCGGGGCGCGGGTTCATCGGCAAGCTGGGCCAGCAGGTGCGCCACCGGCAGGCCCAGGTGCTGGCCCAGCAGGTCGAGAAGCGCGGCCTCGACCGCGGTCATCGCGTGGATCGCGACCCGCTGGTCGAACGTCTGCTGGCCGCGGCCACCGGCATCGAGTGCGCCGAAGCGCTGCTCGATCATGCGCTTCACCGGACCGAAGTCGCTGACCGGCCGTCCGACCACCATCGGGATCGACTGTTCCAGCGTCTTGCGGATCGCCTCGCCGCCGGGCACTTCGCCGACACCGGTGCGGCCGGCGGAGTCGGTGAGCACCACCAGGTTGCGGATGAACACCGGCGCATGGGCGCCGCTCAGGTTCAGCAGCATGCTGTCCTGGCCGGCGACCGGCACCACCCGCATCGCGGCAACGGCAGGAAATTCGTTCATGCCGCTGCCGGATCGCGGGTGGAGGCGAGGCTGTCCAGGATCAGTCGCTGCCCAGGCGCAGCCGGCTCGGCAGGCGGCGCTCGATCGACCACTTGAGCAGGGCCGCGCTGCGGAAGATGCCGTGCGCGAACTTGCCGTAGGGCAGGGTGATGAACAGGGCCATCACCACGCCCAGGTGTATCGCGAGCAGCAGGCCCATGGCGCCGGTGTCGCGCAGCACCATCAACACCAGGCCGGTCAGGCTGACCAGGAACAGCAGCGCGAGGAAGCCGTAGTCCATCGTGTTCTGCGCGTCGTCGCCATGCATCGGGTGCCGCTGCGTCTTCAGGCGCCACAGGCCGACCGGCCCGATCAGCAGGCCGATGCCGCCCACCGTGCCGAGGATCACCGGCAGGCTGGTGTAGCCGTAGGGTGCCTGCCAGCCGAACGCGTAGTGGTAGATCGTCGCGACGCTGGTCGAGGCGAAGCACAGCATGAAGCCGTAGAACGTGAAGTGGTGGTACAGCCGGCGCGTGGTGTTGAAGCGGTCGTCCTCGTTGTGGCAGCCCTCGCCGTGTCCGCCGTCGAGGTACTTGAGCTTCAGCGCGTTCTGGAAGGCCTCGGCTGCCGCGGGCGCATTGCCGCCTTCGGGCACTTCGCCCGGAGACACGTCGCGCCAGAAGCGCACCACGCCGATGGCGAGCGCGAGCATCGCGAAGCCGAACACCGAGCCGAAGGTGACGACCATCAGGTTGTGCGGGAACACCGCATAGAAGTTCCCGGCCAGCGGCTCGTGCCACAACCCGCCCTTCAGCACGACGGCCAGCGCCAGGAACAGTGCCAGGCCGCCGCCGGTCGCCAGCGACACAAGCAGGCCGTTGTGCCGGTACAGCGCGCCGAGCGCCCGCGGGAACGCATAGTCGGAGTAGGTCTGGCCGCGCACGACGGCCATCGCCTTCGGCACGTTGATCGCGAACTCGTGGGGCGGCGCGTACTGGCACGCATGCAGGCAGGCGCCGCAGTTGTGGCACAGGTTGGCCAGGTAGTGCACGTCGGCCTTGCCGAACTCGAGCCGGCGGGTCATCGCCGGGAACACGGCGCACGCGCCTTCGCAGTAGCGGCAGGCGTTGCAGATCTGCATCTGGCGCGCGACCTCGCCCTCGGCCTCGGTCAGCGGCAGCGCGTTGAAGGCGGCCGACGGAGAGACCGGCTGGCCGCCGGCGCCCAGATGTGCGGCCTCGCGGGTCAGTGCATCAAGGGTGGTGGAGGCGGGCTCAGGCGGCGGCACTCAGGGCTCCTTCGGCTTTCTTCGGTTGTACGGGGGCGAGCGCGGCACGCGCCGCAGAGGTGCCGGCGATGCGGCCGAACGCGGTGCCGATGGTCACGCCGATGCCGGCGAGGTAGCCCTTGCCGAGCACGTTGCCGGCACTGACTTCGCCGGCGGCGAACAGGTTCCGGCTGGGCACGCCGGAGAAATGCACCGCGGCGGTTTCATCGATCTTCACGCCCAGGTAGGTGAACGTTATCCCGGGGCGCAGTGCGTAGCCATAGAACGGCGGGGTGTCGAGCGGCAGCGCCCAGTGCGTCTTGGCCGGGGTCAGGCCCTCGGTGTGGCAGTCATCGAGAACCGCATGGTCGAAGGTGCCGACCTTGCACGAGGCGTTGTAGGCCTCGACGGTCTTCATGAAATCGTCGGGGTCGAGACCGAGCTGGCGTG
>JAIENF010000296.1 GCA_019751575.1 Burkholderiales bacterium | reverse complement strand
CGCTCGGCGAGGATCCGGTGGCACTGCTTGCAGTATTGACCCACGACCCCACTTCTGCGGATACCCTCGGCAAGCGGCTCGGCTGGACGCCCCAACGCGTCGACGCCGCGCTGGTGGAACTCGAGCTCGCCGGGCGAGTCGCTGCGACCGGCCACGGGCTTTTCCAGCGCCTGGCCGAACCGGGCTTCGAATTCGCGAGGGCCGACTGACGACCGGGTTAGCAGTCCCTTACCGCAGGAAAGCCGCATTTTCATGACCAGACGAAATCGAAGCCGGTTTCCGCTGCCGCCCGAATGCCCTTATGATCCATCGCACTTTTTTTCGCCCGCCAGTTGCCGATAACCGGTTACAGCACGAAAACCCAGCTTCGAACGGAAACCGTGGCCACCAGAACCCGCAAATCGACTCCTGAAACGACCTCGAGCAGCCCGGCTGCAAAGCGTTCCAGCCGGACGAAATCGTCGGGATCCGCGACCGCCGTCGCGTCCCCGGGCGAAGGCAAGACGCTGATCATTGCCGAGAAGCCATCGGTCGCGAACGACATCGCCCGGGTGCTCGGCGGGTTCGAGAAGCACCAGGACTACTACGAGAACGACCAGTACGTGCTCTCGTCCGCCGTCGGCCACCTGCTCGAACTGATCGTGCCCGACGAATTCGAGGTCAAGCGCGGAAAGTGGTCGTTTGCCCAGTTGCCGGTGATCCCGCCGCATTTCGGGCTGCGGCCGATCGAGAAGAACGAAGACCGGCTGAAGCTGCTGGTGCGGCTGCTCAAGCGCAAGGACGTTTCCGCGCTGGTGAACGCCTGTGACGCGGGCCGCGAGGGCGAACTGATCTTCCGCTACATCGTCCAGCACGCGAAGGTCGACAAGCCGATCCGCCGGCTCTGGCTGCAGTCGATGACGCCCGCCGCCATCCGCGACGGCTTCCAGAACCTGCGCGCCGACAGCGACCTGCTGCCGCTGGCCGACGCCGCCGTCTGCCGTTCCGAGGCCGACTGGCTGGTCGGCATCAACGGCACGCGGGCGATGACCGCGTTCAACTCCAAGACCGGCGGGTTCCACAAGACCACCGTCGGGCGCGTCCAGTCGCCGACGCTGGCGATCCTGGTCGACCGGGAAGAGAAGATCAAGCGCTTCAAGACGCGCCAGTACTTCGAGATCCATGGCGTGTTCGAGGCGGAGAAGGGGACCTATCCCGGCCGCTGGTTCGACGAGACCTTCTCGAAGCCGAAGGAAGCCTCGTTGCCGTCGGAGCGCACCGACGAGAAGTCCGAGGACAGGGCCGAACGCCTGTGGGACGGCGCACGCGCCACCGCGATCGCCGACAAGTGCCGCGGCAAGCCGGGCATCGTCACCGAGGAAACCAAACCCTCGACCCAGCTCTCGCCACTGCTCTACGACCTGACCAGCCTGCAGCGCGAGGCCAACGGTCGCTTCGGCTTCTCGGCGAAGACGACGCTGTCGATCGCCCAGGCGCTGTACGAGAAGCACAAGGCCCTCACCTATCCGCGGACCGATTCGCGCGCGCTGCCGGAAGACTATATCGACACGGTGAACGCGACGCTGGAAGCGATGTCGGGCACCCGATACGCGAAGCCTGCAGGGCAGATCCTGAAGTCGGGATGGCTGAAGCCGAACAAGCGCATCTTCAACAATGCGAAGGTGAGCGATCACTTCGCCATCATCCCCACGCCGATGACGCCGAAGACCCTGTCCGAGGCGGAAGAGAAGATCTACGACCTGGTCACCAAGCGGTTCATGGCGGTGTTCTTCCCGCCGGCGGAATACCTGCTGACCACCCGGATCACCCGGGTCGAGGGCGAGCCGTTCAAGACCGAGGGCAAGGTGCTGGTGAACCCGGGCTGGCTGTCGGTGTACGGCAAGGATGTCGCCGACGAAGATTCGCCGTCGCTCGCGATGGTCAGTGCCGGCGAGACGGTGAAGACGATCGAGGTCGAGGCACGCGCGGAACAGACGCGTCCGCCGGCGCGGTTCAACGAAGCCACGCTGCTGTCGGCGATGGAAGGCGCGGGCAAGCTGATCGACGACGAGGAATTGCGCGATGCGATGAAGGAGCGCGGTCTTGGCACGCCGGCCACGCGCGCGGGCATCATCGAGAAGCTGATCTACGAAGAATACGTGGTGCGCGAGGGTCGCGAACTGAAGCCGACGCCCAAGGCGTTCTCGCTGATGACGCTGCTCAAGGGCCTGGATATCGCCGAACTCTGTTCGCCCGAACTGACCGGCGAATGGGAGTTCAAGCTGGCCGAGATGGAACAGGGGCGGATCGGCCGTACCGCGTTCATGGAAGAAATCGCCACCATGACCCGCAACCTCGTCGAGCGGGCGAAGGGCCATGAAACCGACACGGTGCCCGGCGACTACGCGACGCTCGATGCGCCGTGCCCGAAGTGCGGCGGGGTGGTGAAGGAGAACTACAAGAAGTTCCAGTGCCAGAAGTGCGACTTCTCGGTCTGGCGCATCCTTTCGGGCAGGCAGTTCGAGCCGATCGAGATCGAGGAACTGGTCGTCGCCGGCAAGATCGGGCCGCTGCAGGGGTTTCGCAGCCGGCTCGGCCGTCCGTTCGCGGCGATGATCAAGCTCAACGCCGAGTTCTCCACCGAGTTCGATTTCGGCCAGTCCGCGGCCGATGGCGGCGAGCCGATCGACTTCTCCGACAAGACGCCGCTCGGCGACTGTCCGAAGTGCAACCACAAGGTCTACGACACCGGCCTCGCCTACCAGTGCGAGAAGTCGGTCGGTGCCGACCGTACCTGCGATTTCCGGTCGGGCAAGATCATCCTGCAGCGCGAGATCGAACAGGCGCAGATGGAGAAGCTGCTGGCCACCGGCAAGACCGACCTGCTGCACAAGTTCATCTCGAAGAAGGGCCGTCCGTTCTCGGCCTACCTGGTGCGGGGTGGCGACGGCAAGGTGAGCTTCGAGTTCGAGCCGCGGGTGCCGAAGACGGCGGCGAAGGTCGTGGCGAAGGTCGCGGCGGCGAAGGCAGCCGCGTCGGCGGCGGCTGCCGGCGAAGTGACGGACGAAGCCACCGGCGAGATCACGGTCGCGGCAGGCGCGAAACCGGCCGCGAAAGCGGCTGCGAAGAAGGCAGCGAAGAAGGCCGTTCGCAAGAAGGCTGCAGCCTGAACGGTCCGGGCTGCCCAGCCACGGGGCCGGAGCGTACCCGATGACCGGACCGATCCCGATCATCGTGCACAACCCGGCCCGCATCGAGGCGGAGCGCGCGGCGCGCGCCGTTCAGTCCCTGCCCGCGGCACGCTACGTCCTCGCCGTGCTTGCCTTCGGCGTCGTGTACGCGAGCTTCAGGCCGTTCTCCGGCTGGCGCCCGCCGCCGCAGGGGTGGTTTGCCTTCCTTGGCGACCCCATCGCGTTCGTGAACAAGTGGGACCATTTCCTGAACGTGGTCGGCTACGTTCCTCTGGGGTTCCTTGCCGCACTCGCCCTGGTCGGCGCCCGGCGCTCGATAGCCACTGCCGCACTCGCCGCACTGGTAGGCTGCACGGCGTTCAGCGTCGGCGTGGAGACGCTGCAGAGTGCGTTGGCTAGCCGCACCTCCTCGCTCGTCGATGTGGTCACCAATGCAATGGGCAGTGCGATCGGTGCCTTCGCTGCGATGCTGTTCGCGCCCTGGCTGTTGACCGAAGGCGGTGTCGTCGGCGTGCGCCGCAAGTACGTCGAGGCGGGATGGCGAGGAGACCTCGGCCTCGCGCTCGTCGCTGGCTGGATGGTGGCGCTGTTCGCCCCGCGCACGCTGCTGTTCGGCAACGGCGATGCGCGCCTGTTCTTCGGTATACAGGCACCGACCGAGGTGGCACCGGCCGTTCTTGCTGGCACCGAGGCCGTGGTGACCGCCATGGGTCTGCTGGGATTCGCCCTGCTCCTGCGGCTGATCTTCCTGGCCGAAGGCTGGCGCCTGCGGGCCATCTTCCTGCTCGTGCTGTGCGGTTCGCTGGCGATCCGCGCAACCGGTTTCGGCCTGTTCTGGACCTCGGCCAATGCCTTCATGTGGGTCACGCCGGGCGCTCTCGCCGGCCTGGCGGTTGGCACGGTGCTATCGCTCGCGCTGATCGGCATGCCGAAGCGCGCCGCAGCGGCGGTCTCAGGCCTGTTGCTGGTGGCGACCACGGCCTGCGTCAACTTGGCACCGCCGAACCCCTACATCTGGACCAAGCCCAGGCCGACCCGGCAAGCAGAGCTCGCTCCGCTGTCGATGACGATGCGGACCAGCGCGATGCTGTGGCCACCGGCGGCGCTGGCGTTCGTGGGGGGCTTCCTGCTGTGGCCGCGGCGGAGGGACACCGCCGGGCGGTGATGCCGCCCGGTGTTCACACGTCCAGGTTCTTCACGCCCAGCGCGTTCTGCTCGATGAACTCGCGCCGCGGCTCGACCAGCTCGCCCATCAGCTTGGTGAACACCTCGTCGGCGGTGATGCCGTCCTCGATCTGCACGCGCAGCAGGCGCCGCGTGGTCGGGTCCATCGTGGTTTCCCAGAGCTGCTCGGGGTTCATCTCGCCGAGGCCCTTGTAGCGCTGCAGGGTCAGGCCGGTCTTGGCCTGCTCGAGCAGCCAGTCGAGCGCTTCCTTGAACACGCCGACCGGATGTTCCTTGTCGTTGCGCCGGATGCGTGCATCCGGCCCCAGCAGGCCCTGCAGCACCAGGCCGGTCTTGCGCAGCTGCTGGTAGTCGCCGCCTTCGAAGAACGACGGCTCGACATCGGTGGTGCGCCAGTTGCCGTGTTCGTTGCGGCGGACGCGCAGCCGGATCGCCTCGCTGTCAGGTTCGGCTTCGAGCGCGATCTCGACCTGGCTGCCGGCAAGCAGCTTGTTGATGCGATCGACCGATGCTCGTGCATTGGCATGGGTCGACACGTCGATGTCGGTCTCCGAGATCAGCGCGTGCAGGAACAGCGTGTCGAAGCGGCGCGACAGCCGGGTGATCACCGCTTCGGCCAGCAGGTACTCGCGCGCCAGTTCCTCCAGCGCCTCGCCGGACAGGACCTGGGCAGCGACGGTTCCCGGCGCCTTGCCCGGATCGAGCGATGCCCCTTCGAGGGCTACACGAAGCAGGTACTGCTTCAGCTCGTGCTCGTCCTTGATGTAGCGCTCGTCCTTGCCATGCTTCACCTTGTACAGCGGCGGCTGCGCGATGTAGACATGGCCGCGCTCGACCAGTTCGGGCATCTGCCGGTAGAACAGGGTGAGCAGCAGCGTCCGGATGTGCGACCCGTCGACGTCCGCGTCGGTCATCAGGATCACGCGGTGGTAGCGCAGCTTGCTGACGTCGTACTCTTCGCTGCCGATGCCGGTGCCGAGGACGGTGATGAGGGTCGCGATCTCCTGCGACGACACCACCCGGTCGAAGCGCGACTTCTCGACGTTCAGGATCTTGCCCTTGAGCGGCAGGATCGCCTGGTTCTTGCGGTCGCGGCCCTGCTTGGCCGAGCCGCCTGCGGAATCACCCTCGACGATGAACAGTTCCGATAGCGCCGGGTCGCGCTCCTGGCAATCGGCCAGCTTGCCCGGCAGGCCGAGCCCGTCGAGCACGCCCTTGCGCCGCGTCATCTCGCGCGCCTTGCGTGCCGCTTCGCGTGCACGTGCCGCCTCGACGATCTTGCCGACGATGATCTTCGCATCGACCGGCCGCTCTAGCATGTATTCGCCGAGCTTCTGGGCGACGACCTCCTCGACGACCGTGCGTACTTCGGACGAGACGAGCTTCTCTTTCGTCTGCGAGGAGAACTTCGGCTCGGGCACCTTGACCGACAGCACGCAGGCCAGACCCTCGCGCATGTCGTCGCCGGTAGTCTCCACCTTGGCGCGCTTGGCGAGTTCGTTCGCCTCGATGTACGAATTGAGCGTCCGGGTCATCGCCGCGCGCAGGCCGGTCAGGTGCGTGCCGCCGTCCTTCTGCGGGATGTTGTTGGTGAAGCAGAGCACCGACTCCTGGTAGGAGTCGTTCCACTGCATCGCGACCTCGACCGTGATGCCGTCCTTCTCGCCGGACGCATGGAACACATGCGGATGCAGGGTCTGCTTCGACCGGTTGATGTATTCGACGAAGCCGCTGACGCCGCCGACGAACGCGAAGTTCTCCTCGCGGTCGTTGCGTTCGTCGATCAGCCGGATGCGCACGCCGTTGTTCAGGAAGGAGAGCTCGCGCAGCCGGCGCGCCAGGATGTCGTAGTGGTACTCGACCAGCCCGAAGATCTCGGGGTCGGCGAGGAAGCGCACTTCGGTGCCCCGCTTGTCGGTGGTGCCCGTCTTCGCCAGCGGCGCGACCGGCACGCCGCGCCGGAATTCGATCTGGTGCAGCTCGCCGTTTCGGCGCACCGACACCTTCAGCCATTCGGACAGGCCGTTCACGCACGACACGCCGACGCCGTGCAGGCCACCGGAAACCTTGTACGAGTTGGAATCGAACTTGCCGCCCGCATGCAGTTCGGTCATCACGATCTCGACCGCAGACCGGCGTAGCTCGTCGTCTTCCTTGATGTCGGTCGGGATGCCTCGACCGTTGTCGGTGACCGAGATCGAATTGTCGGAATGGATCGTGACCAGGATGTCGTCGCAGTGCCCGGCCAGCGCTTCGTCCACGGCGTTGTCCACCACCTCGAACACCATGTGGTGCAATCCGGTGCCGTCGCTGGTGTCACCGATGTACATGCCCGGACGCTTGCGCACGGCCTCCAGACCACGCAACACCTTGATGCTTTCCGAGTTGTAGTCCGAGTTCGAATCCGGGGAGATCATCGATGGGTCCTGTACTGACTGCCGGGCGGTGAAGCCCGTGGAAACGACTGGCGCACGCCGCTCGAGACACGCCTCGTGCCGGCCCGCACCGCTGCCCGGGCCATTGCCTCGAAGGATGGCAATGGCGCCGGTGGGAAAACCTTCAGATGCGCATCGGCATCACGACATAGCGGAAGCTCTCGTCCTCGCCATGGGTGATCAGGACGCTGCTGTTGGCATCGCCGAGCGAGCACACGATCGTGTCGCACTCGACGTTGTTCAGCGCATCGAGCAGGTAGGTGACGTTGAATCCGATATCGAGCGCGGCACCCGCGTAGTCGATCTCGAGTTCTTCCTCGGCCTCTTCCTGTTCGTTGTTGGTGCAGACGATGCGCAGGCTGTTGGCGGTGAGCACCCACCGCACGCCGCGGAATTTTTCGTTCGACAGGATCGCGGCCCGCTGAAGGGCGCTGCCCAGCATCGTGCGCTCGATCTGGAAGCTGTCCTGGTAGTGCGTCGGGATCACCCGCGTGTAATCGGGGAACCGGCCGTCGATCACCTTGCTGATCAGTTCGATCTCGCCGAAGCGGAAGCGCACCTGGTTCGCACCGAACTCGATGGTGACCGGCGCTTCGCTGGATTCGAGCTGGCGCGACAGTTCCAGCACCGCCTTGCGCGGCAGGATCGATTCGCGCTTGTCGAGCGACTCGGGCAGCACCAGGCTGGCGAAGGCCAGCCGATGTCCGTCGGTGGCCACCGCCTTCAGCGCCGTCTGGTCGGTCTCGAGCAGCAGGCCGTTCAGGTAGTAGCGGATGTCCTGCTGGGCCATCGCATACTGCACCCGGTTCAGCAGGCTGCGCAGCGCCCCTTGCTGCAGGGTGATCGCGGGTTGGGTCGGTTCGAAAGCCGCCAGCTTCGGGAAGTCATCGGCCGGCAGTGTCTGCAGGTTGAAGCGGCTCTTGCCGGCGCTGACCTGCAGGCGCCCTTCCTTCGCTTCGAGTTCGACCTGCGCCGACTCGGGCAGTGCTCGCAGGATATCCAGCAGCTTGCGCGCCGAGACGGTCACGCCCTGCTTCGCAGGCTTGCCCTTGCCTTCGACCATGATGCCGGTCACGACCTGGATCTCGAGGTCTGTCGCCAGCAGGCTGAGCCGGTCGCCTTCGACTTCCAGCAGCACGTTGGAGAGGATGGGCAACGTGTTCCGGCGCTCGACGATGCCGGTCACCGCCTGCAGGGGTTTCAACAGCGTGTCGCGAGCTAGATTGAGAAGTTTCATTTTGTATATGAATAAGACTGATAGATAAGGCGCGGAGAAACAGGGGATAACCAGCCACGATCGA
This sequence comes from Burkholderiales bacterium, assembly GCA_019751575.1. Taxonomy (GTDB): domain Bacteria; phylum Pseudomonadota; class Gammaproteobacteria; order Burkholderiales; family CAIKXV01; genus CAIKXV01. Next base: position 1,537 of record JAIENF010000296.1, on the reverse strand, counting down.
GGCCGGTCGCGGTGTTGCCGTCAATCTGCTGCTGTTGAGGAAAACGGGACAACCTGTACACGATTGTGGATAACATTCGCGACGGCCAATGCTGACGAAACTTGTCCACAGGTAACCAGCCTGGTTTGCCGGCGTGGATCCGGCAGCCCAGATGTCGGGCCAGGCAGGTATCTGTCAGTTGCGGAGCTGCTGGAGCAGGGTCTGGTAGTCGCGGCCGAGTTCTGCATCGAGGGTTCGCAGCCGGGCAATCTGCCGGCATGCATGCAGGACCGTAGTATGGTCGCGGCCGCCGAAAGCGCCACCGATATCCGGCAGCGAGTGGTTGGTGAGTTCCTTGGCGAGGGACATCGCGACCTGCCTCGGACGTGCCACGGCCCGCGACCGCCGCTTCGAATGCATTTCCGACACCTTGATCTTGAAGTAGTCGGAGACCGCCTTCTGGATCTGTTCTATCGATACCTGGCGCGTGGCCACCGCGAGGATGTCGCGCAGTGCGTCGCGCGCGGAATCGATGCTGATGGCGCATGCGTTGAAGCGAGAATAGGCGCGGATCCGGTTCAATGCGCCTTCGAGTTCGCGCACATTCGAGGGGAAATGCCGGGCGACGAAGAAGGCGACCTCTTCGGAGAGGTCCATGTCTATCGCCGATGCCTTCTTCAGCAGGATCGCGACCCGCATCTCGAGTTCCGGCGGTTCGATCTCGACGGTCAGGCCCCAGGCGAAGCGGGTGAGCAGCCGGTCGTCCATGCCCTCGATCTTCTTCGGGTAGGTATCGCAGGTGATCACGATCTGCTTGCGCTGGTCGGTCAGCGTATTGAAGGCGTAGAAGAACTCTTCCTGGGTGCGGCTCTTTCCTGAGAAGAACTGGATGTCATCGATCAGAAGCAGGTCGAGCGAATGGTAGAAACGCTTGAACGCATCGAACGACTTGTTCTGGTAGGCGCGAACGACGTCGGACACATACTTTTCGGCGTGTATGTACCGGATCACCGCCGAAGGGTTGCGTTCGTGGACGAAGTTGCCGATGGCCTGGACCAGGTGGGTCTTGCCCAGCCCGGTGCCGCCGTACAGGAACAGCGGGTTGTAGGCCCGCCCGGGGTTCTCGGCCACCTGCAGGGCGGCAGCGCGGGCGAACTGGTTCGCCTTGCCGGTGACGAAGGTGTCGAAGGTGAAGCCATCGCTCAGTGTCCCGATGGTCTGGGCAAGTGTCGGGTCGGTCGGGCTGCCGAGTCCGACGGTCGGCCGGACGGCGACCCCTGCATCGGGCGCAGCGCTGGCGGGGAGCAGGGTTGGCTGTCGTGCCGGCTCGGCGCTGGAATGGTTCGGCCGATTCCCGTCGCCGTCGCGGTCGTCGTCGATTTCGTGGGCGGCTACCGCGCCCGGCGCTGGCCCGAACCCGTCGGCGCGTCCGTCGACGACCGACCCGTTATGGCGGGACTGGTCGCGGACGGCGGCGGATGCCGGGGTCGCCGAGCCGTTGGCTGCCGTGGCAGCCCTGCGCGAACCCACGTCGATCTCGACCACCAGGGGCTGCCCG